>JBBQEC010000018.1:0-19025 GCA_038320305.1 Candidatus Limnocylindrales bacterium
TTGTTGAGAACGTTTCTCGTCGTCCCGGTGGCTGAACGCGTACAGGGCGATCGCCCCAACGACCATGATGGCGATCAGCAGGAACACGATGAGTGTCGGACTCATGTCGGAGAGGTTCAAGGTCAGGGCCCTCGTCGGCGGCCGCACAGAGCGGCGTCAATGGGATCCTAATCATCCTGGTGCCCAAAGTACTTGTGACATGTAGCTCACGAGTCGCAACTCAAGTTTGGCCGCGCACGAAGCCAGAGGGTCAGGTTGACGTCGGTCCTCCCGAGCACCAAGATCGGCGCTCAGAGGAGTTAGGCGGATGACAAGTCGGATGATGTGTCGGATCGGACTGGTGGCCGTCATCGCGCTCGGCGCGACATCCTGCGCGGCGCCGACCCCTACCCCCGCCCCGACCGCATCACCGGTTGTGGGAGCCCGCCAAATCAGCCTCGCCAACGACACGACGGTCGCGATCACCGTCATCGTCAACGGCACGGTCGCGGCCACGGTTCCCCCCGACACCACTGCGGCCCCGATTGCCGGCGCACTCCCCGCCCGGCCCTGGACCGTCGAGGCGCGTTCACCGTCCGGCCGCGTGCTCGCCACCCTTACGGTCGGCGTGGCGGACAACATCTCGGCGACGGCAGGCGTGGGTGCCTTCGGGGACGTCGCCTGCGGGCACGTCACGCTGTGGGCGGGCGGAGTGATCCCCGACCATCCGATCCCGAGCCAGGCATCGCCACAGCCGTGCGACTGACGGCGCCGCCGAAACCCAGAGTTCAGAGCGGCGCGAAACCAAGTACCGGCTCGATCCGGCGTGGCGCTCGCGCTGCCCGAGAGGTCATGGTGCATAAGCGTCCCCGGCAGGAGCTGGGACAGCGTATTCACCACGTGGCACACATTCGGATCAATGGGCGCGACCAATGGGTCACGGCGGCCCGAGAATCGGCATGACGCGGTTGGTTCTCGTTCGCGCTTGGTCCGTTCGACCGATTGCAGGCAACGACCTCAGTCAACCGGGTGAATAGCGGTTTTGCAGGCTCACCCATAGGGTCCGCCAACGACCGCCAACGGCGAATCTGAGCGTGATTCGCTGCTGTCAGGGAGCCGTCTGGCCGCCGGCGTCGCTCTCTACACAGCCACGTTTGACGGGAGTGGGCGACTTGGGTCTCGCCGATCGTCGGGTCGTGGCAATCACCTTCGGGCCTGATCGCCGGGCGCGCCGGAATCCGTGCCGATGATGAGAACCACCGAGCCGACAGGTGGCAGACTACCCACGTGGTCGTCGATCCAATCACGTGGCGCAACAGTCGCCGAGGAAACGCATGGGCGCTGGTGCACTAATCCGTAACGTGGCGGGGCGAGTGCTCGCGGTCGAGCCGACCTACAAGAAAACCTGGGAGCTACCCGGTGGGTCGGTCGAGGCAGACGAGTCACCCCGCGCTGCTTGCATCCGAGAAATCGAGGAGGAACTTGGACTCAGGATGGATGTCGGCCGATTGCTGTGCCTCGAATGGCAAGGGCAGAGCCCGACCGAACGGAGTCGATCATGTTCGTCTACGACGGCGGGGTGATGGAAAACCCAGACGCCATTCAGCTGGCCTCCGGCGAGCTGGCGTCGTTCCGTTTCGTTGAGCCAGACGACTTGAAGGCCCTAATGGCTGCCCGACTGGATCGCCGGGCACGCGCAGCTCTTCGCGCCCTCGCCGAAGGCAGCCTCAGCGAACTGGAAAACGGGGTACTGGTCCGAAAGGGCGCTCGGCGTCGGTAAGGGCATCGTTTAGTAACCAACCAAAATGGCAGCTCGCTCACAAGTTGTTCGGCGCTCTCATTTAGCGTACGAAAGAGTTGGCCCGGAAGGTGGTCGTTTCGGCGCGTGCCAGAAGACGAACCCCCCCCCGGAAAGCCGGAGAGCGGTCGTCGGTGCACATTCATGGGCGACGTACTGCGTCATGAAGGGCGCCTATCAGGTACGTACGGGATCAGCTCCCGGATAGTGCGTCACGCACGTTCTGTGGGTATTGACTCTCAGAAGGCGTCGGAGTTCGTCCGCCGAAACTGCCGCCTGGCATAACGACCTCGACGATGACGTTCTCGAAGCCGATCCACTCAGAATGGACGACGCCGTCCCATGTTGTGAAACCACGAGGCCCTCGGATGGTCACTGACTGGAAATCATCCTGGACAGATTCTCGTTCGCTCGTGCTCGGATACACGAGAACCGCGTTAACGTGCGGTTCGTAACCTGAGCTTCCTGCCGTCGTCGCGCGGACGACCAGCTTCGGATACTCGCCCATGTCGCGATCATCTGACCAGGGCGCGAGAGCGAGGCTCGGCTCGACGGTTTGCAGCCTGGCCTCAACCGCCGCCGGAGTCAGCAAGGAAGCATCCGACAGAGGCAAGCGTGAAGGCTCTGTTGAGATCAGACCCGAAGACGCGTTTTGAGTTGTCGAACCGGCGCTAGGACCCGGCGTGGTGGTGACCTCCGGGCTCGGCGACCCGATGGAAGGCGCGACGGACGGGGTCGTTGCGCCACACGCGGCTGCTACCGAGGCGATAACGGTCAACAAAGCCGTTCGCATCATCCTCATGCCTTCCAGACGCCCAAGAATGCCGCTAGTTCCTGGAGTCTAAGCGGATCATGTGTCCGGAACGTCGGTGTGCCGTAAACGGGTCATTTTCGGCGCGACTCTTTGCCGAGTGCCACTCGCAGGGACCCGCAGTTATCCGAGGCGCCGTAGCGCTGTCTCGATCGCGACCTCGACACGGGCAGTCATGCCGGGCACATCGACGGGACGGCGCCCAGCGACCTGACCGTGGATCCACTTCGCCTGGCTATCGTCATGGTGCAGCAGGGCATACAGATCCCACCACGGATCGAGAGTCACTGCGGCGATCGACTCATAGAGAGACCGAAGCTGCTCCGACCACTCCGGCGAGTAGAGCACCGCCAAGTATCTCCGACAGTGCCCGACGTCAATCGCGCGCGACCCTCGATGGATGCCGTTCCAGTCGGTCAGTCCACTGATCCTCCCGCGCGACCACAGCATATTGACCGGCAGGAAATCGCCGTGCAGAAAGACGGCAGTGTCCTTTGGTGGCGGCGCCGCCATGACACCAAACGCCGCCTCCCACACAGCCGGCTTCTGTGCGCCGACCGGCACCTGAAACCCGTCGAGAGGAGCGATCCAAGAATCCCTCCAAGGCCTGAACGTCTTCGCGGGGAGATCGAGGGAATGCAGCAATACAGCAATCTCCGCGATCCTCGTCATCCACGACCGAGGCTCCGCCGGATTGAGGTGAACATGCCCCGGCAGCCGTGTCATCAGCAACGATGGCGCGCCCCCCGTCGAAGCACCGGCAACATCAGAAGCCAAGATCCTCGGAACCGGGAGCCCGCTTCCCGCCACCACGCCAAGATTGGCGATCTCCTTCTCCAAGACCCCCTCCAGGCCAAGCCCGCCCGGGTACTGCCGCAGTACGACGAACGTTCGCAGTCCACGTCGCTCGACAGTCACCCGATTCACGGCGGAGCTGACGCCACCGGTCAATCGGCGACAGCCAACGATGCGACTACCACGACCCATCGACGCCGCCACCCAGGCGAGAGACTCCACGGAGGGCCGACGCTGTCTGAAGCCGCCGTCCCTCCAGTCGCCGTCGGTCATGAGCCGAGGTTATTCGTCAGGAGCCCGTGGCGCTAGGATTTCTAACCCGCGTGAGGCAGTGGCTAGCCTGCTCGGTGGGCGTCACCACACCGTTTACCACCGACGTCGATCTAGACGCTCCGCGACAGTCCCACACAAGCACAGGCAAACGCGACCGAATGCGACGGTTGCTGAAGAGCGCACAAAACCGGTCCTTTTAGTTCGTTGACTCCGCCACCTTGTGTCGGGCGAGAGCTCCGCAGACTCTCAATTGATCGCCGTCGCGTCGAGCGTGTGCGAGCCATCGCATTGCATGTCGAATGGCAGCCAGGACAGATTTCCCGACACGCTAAGCGAGTCGCCGATCGCGATGAGGCTCCCGTCAGGTTTGCCAAGGCCCATGCGCACGTCCGTCACGTAGCCGGTCGGCAGATGCCGAAGCCAGTAACGATCAGTGCCATTCGCATTCGGTACATCGACGTAGAGACAGCCGCCGTCGGCGCCCACGAGTGTGCCGGTGATTGTCGCGGCCCCGCTGGCGCAGCCCGCCGCCAAGAGTGTCGCGACGATCGTGACGCAGGCCGCAAGCCGAAGCCTTTTCATGCCGGCACTCCACTTGGTGGGATTGGTTGCGTAGCGTCTCGGTCGAGTTGGGAACCGTCAAGAGTCAACTGAACGACGCTTGGCAGACGGGCGTTGTTTTGTGGGTACATCTTGTGGCGTGCTGGGATGCGACGTGCCCGAAGAGAGGTCTTATAGGTGGCCCCACGTCGCAATGCGATGGCGTCCCCCGAGAGCCTCGAGGGCAGAGGACCCCACGCAGGAGGCGGCTACCGATCCTCTGGCTTGGTACGCGGCTTGACGACTTCTGGTGACTGATCCGCTGCATCGGATGGTTGGCTGAGCGCAGCCAGGAACTGCTGCATGCGCTCGGCCTGTGCCTCCTCAGTTAGGTCGTCCCACCCCTCTAGGCTCATTAGCACGTCGGGCGGTCGATCAGGCTTCGGCACGCTGACAGAATAGAAGAGAGATAGGCCGCTGGCGTCGACCCGCCCTTAGACCAGGCAGTGACGTGATCGGCATCCATCTCGTCCAGCCGGTAGATGCGCGTTTTGTTGGCCTCGACGACTCCATCCGCGTCCGGTTTGCGAGCACTGGGGCGGATCGGCGATCGTTTGGTCGAGCGAGCACAACGATCCGATAGTTGCGCAGATCTCTGGCGTTCAACTCAACAACGCGACTCTCGTCGCTGTTCAGCGCGTTCTCGGGCAGTTAGTCGCTCCTGCGCCGGCGACGATCGACACGATCCGTGTCGAGAAGCGCAAGCGCGACCTGGCTCTGGCTCACGCTGCAGGGACGATCGACGACGAGGCATATCTATCGCGCATGGCCGAGTTGCGAAAGGTCCCGCCTCGACGAGTCGAAGACGCGACAGTCGATGCCGCGGCTGCGATCGCGCTCCTGAAACATGTCGCGAAACTCTGGCACGGCGCTGCCACTGATGAGGCACGATCCGAGCTGCTGCACGCCATCTACGAACGGATCGTCGTCACGCACGGCCGGATAGTCGAGGTTCACCTAACGCCGCACGCTCTCCGGCACGGTTTTGCGCTGGCGCTGCCCGAGGTCGTCGTGGTGAATAAGCGTCCCCGGCAGGATTCGAACCTGCGACCCGCTGCTTAGAAGGCAGCCGCTCTAGTCCACTGAGCTACGGGGACTCGCCGATCCAAGTTTAGGTGACCGGATCGGCTAGAAGCTCGTGCCCCGAGCCCCGGACATGACTATGCAGCCACTCGCGCTCCTGGGGACGACATATATGATCGCTGGAGCGGCACTCCTCACGGAGCGGCAGAGTTGACCTCGATCGGTGTTTCAACAGCGCGGCCACGGCGTGGCTTGATTGCGATCGCTCCGATCGGTCTGATCGTTTGGTCGGTGATCATCGGCGGGTACATGTTGATCGCTGGGCCCCTTCGAGATTCCGGCGCCCGCGAAGTCAGCCTGGCGCGAGAGGGCCTTATTGGACTCCTGGTCGCGGCAGCGGTTGCCGCTGGCGTCGCCTTTCTCGCCCTGCTGCATTCGACAGTGTCGGGTGGCCGCCGACCGCTGCTCTTGGCTCTCGTGTGCGGGTTCGCGGTGGCGCTCGGGTTGATCGTCGTCGTGAACTGGGTCGCGGTTTCGATTGCACCTGACTCGATGGCGATCCTCGGACCCACACTCTCGACTGTCGTTCCCGTTGGCGCCGCGGTCGTCGTTATGTTGCTTGCGGCGGTGTCCACTGATCGGAAGCGGGCTGGTATGAGGCTTGCGTTCGGCCTAGGGATAGGGCTCGGCTTGATTCTGTTGCTTCTCAACGTGGCCTACGGCCGCATGAACGTCCTGTACGACCTTCAGGATGACGGGTATGGCTCCGGCCCGGACCAAGCCATCGTCCTGGACCGCCGCTGATCCAACGGCAAACAGAGCAGATAACTAATGCCTTGTCGCTCGCTGTCTCACTCGGACGAGCACGCCGCTGGAAGCTGGAGTCTTAGAAGGCAGCCGCTCTAGTCCACTGAGCTACGGGGACGTGCCCGGAGAGTTTCTCACGTGAGTCGGCCGGCTTTGACCTTCCCTCATAGGCACTATCTGTAGCAAGTCGCCTTATGCCTCAGGAAATGGCGTGGCGTCGCGCGCGTCCGCTCCTTCGACTGTGCGCTTACTGGCACTATCCATAATCTGGGCCTTTCGAGCTTCGAGGCGGCTCGGTTCGCGCCGGATAGGAGCCGGCGGAGGTCAAAGTCCACACCTTTACTGATAGTGCCAGTACGGCCGGTGGCAGCACGGCCGGTGGCAGTACGGCTGGTGGCGGGACGGCTGGTGGCGTACGGCTGGTGGCAGCACGGCGGCATCCCCACGTGCGTGGAGCATGCGCTGCCGCGACCGAGCAGACTTTGTCCATTGTCTTTATAGTTCGGCCGCACCCAACCATTCGTCGTCACCGGAAGGTTCGATGAGTACCAATGAACTCAGCAAGCGAGAGCTTGCGATGCGCATCGAGACAGTGGTCGACGGCTATGACCAGATGGTTCACAGGCTGACTGCGACCCGCTCGGCGGGAAATTTCGAGTCGTCGGTAACCATGGCCCAGCTGAAGGTGCTGATGCTCCTCGGAGCGCAGCCCGAGACGCGGATGTCTGAGCTGGCCGGCGTCCAGCACCTGTCTTTGTCGACCGTCTCAGGAGTGGTCGACAAGCTGGTCGAGACCGGCCTCGCAGCGCGCCGCACGGACGACGTTGATCGCCGCCAGGTGCTGATTTCGCTGACGACTCAAGGGAGCACCTTTCTGGACCGCTTCCAGGAGCTCGGCAAAGACACGCTGCGCGCTCTGCTCGTTGAGCTGACTGCTGACGAGGTCGAGATCGTGGCCAATGCAATGAACGTGTTGATCCGCGCCGCAGGGCGCGTAACCGAAGGAGAGATCCTGTGAGCCGACTGTCCCAGCTCGCAATCAGCCAGCGCAGCGTCACGCTGCTTCTGGCTTTCGCGCTCTTCATCGCTGGCATCTCGGCGTGGGGATCCCTCAAACAAGAGCTGCTGCCGGACATCGACTTCCCCGTCATCACCGTCGTCGCGCCCTTCCCGGGCGCCGGGGCAACGGACGTCAGCGAGCAGGTTTCAAAACCGATCGAGCAGTCGATCCAGAGCATTCCGCGCCTGACATCGCTGCGTTCGACGTCGGCCAATTCGATCGCGCTCATAGTCGCCCAGTTCTCTTTCGGCACTGACGTCAAAGAGACGCAGGCGACGATCCAGCAGAACATCGCTGCCCTGGACCTGCCGGCCACGGTCGATCCTCAGGTCAGCGCGTTGAACATCAACTCCTCGCCCGTCGTCATCGCATCGATCGCGGCGACCAGCGAGAGCGGCCTCGATGCCGTGGCCAAGATCGCCAACGACGAGATCGTGCCTGCGATCGCCTCGATCGATGGCGTCGCAGCGGCCGACCTGACGGGTGCCACCGAGCCACAGGTCACGATCACCCTCGACCCCCAGAAGCTGACCGATTCGGGTATCAGCGTCCAGCAGATCTACGGAGTCCTGCAAGCCAACAACATCACCGTTCCTGCCGGTCAGTTGCAGGCCGATGGGACACGGATCCCCGTGTCGACCGTTGGAACGCTGACCTCCGTGGATCAGATCTCCGGGCTGATAGTCGGTGCCAAGCAGCCCGTGACCGCTCCCAGCGCGACGCCGGCGCCCGGCCAGGCCGCGACGCCGGTCTTGCTCAGCGACGTCGCCACGGTCGAGGTCGACAACGTCGCCACGACCGGCTACGCGCGAACGAATGGCAACCCGTCGCTGACGCTGACGGTTACCAAGACGTCATCCGCCAATACCGTCCAGGTCGCACAGGCGGTCGAGAAGGCGCTCAACGATGCGCAGGCAGCGCATCCGGGCGAGCTGACCGTGACCGTCGTGCAGAACCTGTCCAACTTCATCCTCGAGTCGCAGGACGGCCTGCTGCGCGAAGGCGGCCTTGGCGCGCTGTTCGCGATCCTGACCATCTTCCTGTTCCTGTTCAGCGTCCGCTCGACCCTCGTCGCGGCGATCTCGATCCCGCTGTCGGTGCTCAGCGCGCTCGTGCTCATGCAGTTTGCGGGCATCACGTTGAATGTCCTGACGCTGGGCGGCCTTGCGGTAGCCGTAGGACGCGTGGTCGACGACGCGATCGTCGTGTTAGAGAACATCTACCGACATAGAGCCATGGGCGAAGACCGCCTATCGGCCGTAACCAACGGACCGCGCGAGGTGGCCAAAGCCATCACCGCCAGCACGCTGACGACGATCCTCGTCTTCCTGCCCATCGGTTTCGTCGGCGGCCTGGTCAGTCAGCTGTTCCTGCCCTTCGCGATCACGGTCACCTTCGCCCTGGCCGCCTCGCTGATCTGCGCGCTGACAGTGGTGCCCGTCCTTGCTTACCTGTTCATCGACAAGGTCAAGCTCAACGTGGACAAGGACGGCGAGCCGAAGAACTCGTTCTGGATCAAGGTCTACACGCCCACCATCACGGGCGTCCTGCGCAGCCGCTGGACGCGCTGGGGAGTGCTGGCCACAGCGGCGGTGCTCTTCGTCGCGTCGCTCACGCTTGTCGGTCGGCTGCCAACCCAGTTCATCAACACAGGCTCAGAGAAGGTCCTTGGCATGAAGCTCGCGCCGCCGGCCGGGGCGGATACACAGGCCGTGCTCGACGTCGCCACGCAGGCCGAGACGATCCTGATCGCCCAGCCGCAGGTCGAGATCGTCCAGACGAGCGTGCCCAGCGGTACTGACACGGGCTTCACCACGATCCTGTCGGCCCTGAACGGCCAGCCCGCCAACTCGGCCACGATGACCATCAGGTTGGACGAGTCCGCTGACCTCGACGACGAGGCCGTGGCGCTGTCCGATTCGCTTCAGCCAATCAAGGACCAAGGCTATGACGTCAGCGTCGCCCAGACCGCGGGCTTTACCAGCAACGGTTTGAGCGTCGTCGTCAGCGGTGCCGACGCGGCAAGCGTCGAGACGGCCACGGACACGGTCGTTGCCGCGATCAGTGGCCGTGACGACTTGTCCAACCTCAAGAGCGACCTGGTCAAGGCAGCACCGGAGATCCAGGTCACCGTCGATCCGAACAAGGCCGCGCTCGTTGGCTCGACTGCGGCCCAGATCGCGCAGCAAGTGCGTGCAGTTCTGAGTCCAACCACGGTCACGACCGTGACTCTGGATGGGACCGGCAATGCCGACGTCGTGCTGCGCACGGACCCAACCCTGATCACCTCTGTCGACGCCCTCAGCCAGCTGCCCGTGGGCACGGTCCGAACCGTTCCACTGGACCAGGTGGCTGAGGTCAAGCAGGCGGATGTCCAGGGCAGCATCACGCGCATCGATGGCCAGCCCGCCGCGCAGATCACGGCCGAGATCGTCAGCCCCGACACGGGCAAGGTGTCGACCGAGATAAAGACCCAGGTCGACGATCTCACCGCAAGCGGCGCCATCCCGGCGGGCGTCGACGTCACCCTGGCGGGCGTGACTCAGCAGCAGAACGAGGCATTCGGCGGCCTGTTCGCGTCGATGGGCGTAGCCATCCTGCTCGTCTACGTGATGATGGTCCTCGCCTTCAACTCGCTCATCACGCCGTTCGTCATCCTGTTCAGCCTGCCGCTGGCGACGATCGGCGCCTTCACAGCGCTATTCGTGACCGGTCGTCCGATAGGTGTCAGCTCGCTGATCGGCTTCCTGATGCTCATCGGCATCGTGGTAACCAATGCCATCGTCCTGCTGGATCTTGTCGAGCGGTTACGCCATGAGGGCGTCCCGCTCAGGGACGCAATCATCCAGGGCGGTCGAACCAGGGTCAGACCCATCCTGATGACGGCCTTTGCCACCATCCTTGCACTCATCCCGCTTGCTGCGGGTCTCAACCAGGGTTCGATCATCGCTGCCGAGCTCGGCACCGTCGTCATCGGCGGCCTGTTCAGCTCGACGCTGCTCACCCTGATCGTCGTTCCGGTCGTGTACTACATGGTCGAGTCGACGAAGGAATCGATACGGCGCCGGTTTGACCGTGCGCCAGCGGCAATCTCGGCACCCGAGCCAGAGCCGGCCGCTTAGGAGAGGAACCATGGGCCTCGGTCGGACAGTCGGGCAGCTGTCCCTCCGGGGCCCTCTCAACCTCAAGCCCAGAGGTTTCCTGGGCTCCGGACGGTGAGTCGGGCAGCTTGCCGCTCCGGAGCCCACCATTCCATATACTCGGCACGCCCATGAAGCAGCTGTACCACCCCGACGACCTCGCCTCGATGGATCCGCTCGTGCTGATGAAGAACCTCGACCACGTGCGCATGACCAGCCGCCGGTTGAGCTACATCCTTCAGCAGCAGATGCACCTGTACACGCCGGAGGCGAACAAGGTCAGGACCGAGATCGACCAGTACGTCGAGGCCGAGCGCCAGATCGAGTGGGAGATGGCCCGCCGCGGCCTGCGCCCCTAGCTCTGATCCGCGGCCGGCGCTTCCGTCCACAGCTCCGCCAAGCAGCGCTTTCATAAATCTGGCTGTTCGATTTCGGAGACTGAGGCCCGGAAGACCCGGACCCGACCAGCGGTTGGGAGTCTCAGCCACACGTCAGACCAAAATTGGCCCCATTTCGGCGACGGACGTATCCGGCATCAACCCGAAGCCAGTCGAATCACGCGTGGGCAAGCACCTGGGGTGTCCGCAGGCCGCGGTTCGGCCAAAAGGAAAATTGTGGCTTATGACGACCGCCGCTCTCGACGGCGAGGCCTGGCTCTCAGGTCGAGGTCTGGCTAGGTTGCCGGAGCGAGGCTCAGCGAGATCGACGTAGGTAGTGGCTCGGTGATGGGCCGATCCTCGCGCACGACGCGCTCTGTCAGCGCCACCATGCGCGGCAGGTCCTCGAGACAGAAGCTGATGCCGTGCTCGGCCAGCTCGCAGTAGCTCATTCCACGGAAGAGGCTGCGACCGGCCACCACCGACATTTCGTCATACAGCGCCGGCCAGCCGACATGTCTGCGGCGGTAGCAGAAGCGGACGAACTCGAGCGCTTCGTCGTCACCGGCCCCGACGGGGACTGGCGTAGACGGCGCGGGCGCGGACGGCGCGGGCGCGCCGGCCCCGACGGGGACGGGCGCGGACGGCGCGGGCGCGGACGGCGCGGTCGGCGGCGTTTCTACCGATGTGACTGATACAAATGCTGGCGCCCGGGCGGCAGGCTGAAACGACACGAAACTCTCTCCCCGCGCTCATCCGCAGTGCCGAAGGACTGAGCGCAACTCACTTGAAACACAGACGTCCGGACCTGGTTCGCTCCGTCCGAGACGTCAATCCTCTCCCACATCGCCGGGCCGCCAACCTCGCGGACGACGATGCTCGGTGGATTGTAGGACGCACCCGGAACGGGCGGAAGGGTCTGCGTCCACCATTCTGTCCACGTTCTTTTCCACAGCAAATGAAGACGCCCCCGGGGCGCGGTCCGGGGGCGTCAGAGAAGTTCGATTTGGTACCGCATATCGGATTCGAACCGATGATCTCCGCCTTGAGAGGGCGGTGTCCTGGGCCTCTAGACGAATGCGGCGCTGGACTGTCGGGTTGCTAGCGCAACCCGGTCCGGTGGCAAGTTTACCAACGGTCGACCAAGGGCATTAGAGGCGGTGCGATTCCATGAATGTCCGAACCGCGTCGGCAACCGGTTCGTAGCTGTTCTCACCCATAACGAGCCCGTAATGCGAGTGCTCGCCGAAAGACACGTAGTCGGCGCCCATCCACTTGGCGAGTCGCGCGCTGTCCGCCTCAGGGAAAAAGCGATCGAGCCCCGCGCCGATAACGAGCGTCGGTACCCGGGGCAGTTGCTCGAGCTCAACCGCGACGCCCTCAAGCATCTGGCGCCGCGCTGCCCCTGACTCGGCGCCCATCATGTGCTGGACGCGCTTCACGTCAGCGTAGGTCAGATCCGGGTTCTGGCGCTGGAGCGCGTCGATCGGGCCGTCCCAGCCGATCAGCTCACGCCGATACTCGTGGGGCAACAGCCGAATCATGTGCGGCTGGGGCGGCGGCAACAGCGCCGCCGGCAATGCCGGCGAAAGCAGCACGAGCGCGGAGATCGGACGTTCCTGTGCGAGGCGCAGCGCCAATAGGCCGCCGAGGCCATGACCAAGGACGATCGGTGGTCGGGGCAGCAGCTCCGAGCCCGCAACAACGTCGTCGAGGTACGTGGAGAAGTCGAGGGCGCTGAAGTCGGCCGTGTCGGACCAATAGTGGCCGCGCAGATTGAGCGCGTGGCCCTCCCAGCCGCGCGGCGCGAAGTAGCCCAGGTAGCGCTGCCACAGCCACGAGCCGCCGAGCTCGCCGTGGAGCATGTACAGCGGCTTACGACGAGAGCGTCGCTCGGGCAGCCAGGACTCGATGTACAGGCCGCGGTCGGAGACGATGCGCTCATCCTTGCGGATGGGTCGCGAAGCACGGTCGATCGACTGTGGCGGTGTGTCCGGCTCGAAGTCGGAGCCCATCAGAAAAGCGGGTCGAATACGAGGCCCGTCGCCGCCTTGGGATAGAAGTAGGTCGACTTGGGCGGCATGAAGTCACCGGCCGCGGCGACGGCGAGCACCTGGTCGACAGGCGTCGCGCGCAGGATGAAGGCTGCGTCAGCCCTTCCGTCCTCGACCTCTTGAATCGCTTCGCGCGCGTCGTGCGTGTAGGACAACCGACCCTCCGCAGTCAGCCCGGCCTCGCTCGATCCGATCATCTTCGTGAGGGTACCCGACAGGACGCTTACGTCCAGCCAACGAACCGCTTCGGACGCGTCTTGCGCCATGAATTCCTGTGCCCGCTGACGGTCGACCACGAGCACCGACCCACCGCTTGGGGTCCAGACGCCAAGGACGCCCGCCTGCGATGAGTCGTTGACGGCACCGATGAGGTCCTCCGCCGAGGCTACCGGCGTGGCATCGAATATCTCCGCGGCGGTCTGAAGAACCGTCGCGTGATCGGGGACGTCGGTGATCACGCGATGCCACGGCGCCAGGGCGAGGCCGTCCGAATGTGCGCTGTAGAGCAGTACGAGGACGTGGTCGGCACCGACCGGTGCACTGGCTGTGTCGCGGTAGCGCAGCGCCGTTTCGTAACGGTGATGGCCGTCGGCGATGCTCAGCGGCCGTGATCCTGCCAGGGCGAGCAGCTCGTGCGCAGCTGGGACAACGTCCGGATCGATCGTCCACAGTCGCTGTCCGCTGCCGTCGGGACCATGCGCGACGTGAGGGCGCGCCGATTCGACGATTTCATCCAGGAGGTCGGACGAGTCGCGTTCGTAGGTCATCAGCACCGGCGAGAGATGCGTCCGGGTGGCCGAGAGCAGCTGAAAGCGATGCTCCTTCGCCGGCCCCAGCGTGTGCTCGTGAGGCCGAATGCCACTCTCCTGGCCGTAGTCCTCGAGGCGCAGCTCACAGAAGAACGAGCGCGCAAGTTGGGGTGTGCCATCGGCCAGGGTGTAGCTCTGCTCGTAGACATAGATCATCGGGCGCGCGTCGCGCGTGAGCGTGCCGTTGTCCATCCACTCGTGAAGCGTTGCCGCGGCCCGCGCGAAATCGGCGTCTGTCGCAGAGGCGGGGGTCGCGGACGGCAGCTCCAGGCGCACGGCGTTGGCCGGATCGCGCCCAAGGAGCTGCTCGCGCTGAGCGGCGGAGATGACGTCATACGGCGGGCACAGCACGGACGACAGGTCAGGCACGCGCGCAGGGTTGTAACGCAGACCGCGAAACGGCCGAAGTTCAGGCACGGGCCTCAGATGGTAGTCGGCAGTGCCCGAACCGCCACGCGGCGAGAATGGGAACGTGATCGCCCGACTGGCCGCTGCTCTTGCCACTCTGTTCCTGATCGCCGGCTGCGGCGCATTTGTCGCGCCGCCCCAGCCCACCGCGGGCGACTTTACCGACGTCGTCGGCTCATTGGTGCGGCGCAACATCACGGTCACGGACCAGGTGGCAGGCGACCCCGGCTGCACCGACTCATCGCTGTACAGCAACGCTGTCCGATACGACGTGCGACCCGCCGGCGACTCGGGCTCGTACTCAGTCTTCGTCTTCGGCTGGAAGAGCCAGGCAACGTTCGATGCCGCCAAGGCGAGCTTCGACTCATGCGTGCAGAAGCACTCGGAGGCGAGCGGGGCACCAATCGAGACGGTCGAACATCTGCCATGGCGGGCGTATGGATCTGGCTGGTCCGCTGCGTTGCGTGACGCGGTCGACGCTGCACTGACGGAGGCGGGCGGCATACCGGCTCCGGTAAATCCGGAATGAGGCACCTCTGCCTGGCTAGCATGAGATCGTGAGCAACGACTGGCCCATCTTTGGCCGCGACGTGACGGGCGCCGCGTGGCGACCGGCCACAGACGCGGCGCGGTCAACGCGGCTCGGCCGATTTATCAAGGCCAGCGGTGAAGCGGACCTGACCTCTCTGCAGCGTCACGCCGAGGGCGACCCTGCCTGGTTCTGGGCAGCCGCTGCCGACGACCTGCAGCTCGCGTGGCAGCGAAAGCCGACACAAACGCTCGATCTCTCACGAGGTCCCGAGTGGGCGCGCTGGTGGACGGGAGGTGCGTTCAACTACGCCTCCGCAGCCGTCGACCCGCGCGCCGCATCCAACCCGGACGGACACGCCCTCACCTGGGAAGGCGAGGACGAGACGGTCCGACGTTTCACTAACGCCGAGTTGAAGGCAGAAGTCGACCGCGCGGCGGCTATGTTCGCGCGCCTTGGCGTGACCGAGGGCGACCGCGTGGGCATCTTCCTGCCGTTGCTGCCCGAGACGGTCTTTTCTGTTTTGGCACTGGGCAAGCTGAAGGCGATCTACATCCCGATCTTCTCTGGCTACGCGGCGCCGGCGGTGGCATCGAGGCTCAACGACGCCGGTGCCACCTTGCTTGTCACAGCCGATGGGACTTACCGTCGGGGCAAAGTCGTCGACATGAAAAAGACCGCTGACGACGCAGTCGCGCTCGCGCCGACCGTCAAGAATGTGCTCGTAGTCGGGCGTATCAGCCCGCTCGCTCCGCAGGCCGACTGGGTGGAGGGTCGGGATCGATGGTGGTCGTTCGAAATGGCCGATCCGACGCTCGAGCCGCTGACGGAGACTCCGGAAACGGACCCCGAAACGCCGTACATGATCATCTACACATCGGGGACGACGGGCCGGCCCAAGGGTGCAGTGCACGTCCACGGCGGTTTTCCGGTCAAGGGCGCCCAGGATCTCGCCCATTGCTTCGACCTTGGCCAGGGCGACCGCCTCTTCTGGTTCACCGATCTTGGCTGGATGATGGGTCCGTGGGCGATCTCGGGAGCGCTCCTGCTCGGCGCTGAGCTGGTGCTCTATGAGGGTGCGCCCGACTACCCCTCCCCCGATCGACTCTGGGCGGTGGTCGCCCGCCACGGCGTGTCCCATCTTGGCCTGTCACCGACGGTCATTCGCGCCCTGATGGCATACGGCACGGACCCGCTCCGTGACCACGATCTGTCCGCGCTGCGCGTGCTCGGCTCAACTGGTGAGCCGTGGAATCCCGAGTCGTGGTGGTGGTTCTTCAACAACATCGGCGCGAGTCGGCTGCCGCTCATCAACTACAGCGGCGGCACGGAGGTCAGCGGCGGCATCGTGTCGTGCAACCTGATGACACCGATCAAGCCAACGTCTTTCGGCGGCCCCAGCGTGGGTACCGCGGCCGACGTCATAGACGCTGACGGCAAGAGCGTTCGCGGCGTCGTCGGCGAACTCGCGCTGCGTCAGCCACTGCCGGGCATGACGCGCGGCTTCTGGAAGGACCCGGATCGCTACGTCGAAACGTACTGGTCTCGTGTCCCTGGCACGTGGGTCCACGGCGATTGGGCCGTGGTCGACGACGACGGCTACTGGTTCATCCAGGGCCGTTCAGACGACACGCTCAAGGTTGCGGGCAAGCGCGTTGGACCGGCAGAGGTCGAGTCGGCGGCCGTGGCTCATCCGGCTGTGCTCGAGGCTGCGGCCGTAGGCGTGCCACACGCGGTCAAGGGCGAGGTCATCGTCGTGTTCGTCCGACTCAAGCCGCGCGAGGTTGACGATCCAGAGCTGCGCCGGTCGATCTCCGACAAGGTCGTTGAGCAGATGGGCAAGGCCCTGCGGCCTGAGGCGATCCACGTCGTCAGCGATCTGCCGCGCACGCGCAGCGGCAAGATCATGCGTCGCGTCGCGCGCGCGGCGTACCTGGGCACGGACCCTGGAGACCTATCCGCACTCGACAACCCGCTTGCCGTTGAGGCCATCCGCACCACGGCCCGGTTGCACGAGTAGTGCATGATGGGTGCGGGGGCATTAGGGAGCGGAGGTAGAGAGTGAGCATCATTGCGTGGCTTGTGATCGGCGCCATTGCCGGTTACGTCGCCAACTGGGTCCTGGGTTCGCGCAGCGGCCTGATCATGACCGTCGCATTCGGGATAGTCGGCGCGATCGTCGGCGGCCTCGTCGGGTCTTACCTGACCGGCGGCGGTTTTGACCTCAACAAGCTGATGGGCAACTTCGATGTGACGTCGATCATCGTGGCCATCATCGGCGCCGTCGTTCTCGGCGCACTGGGCGGCTGGTGGGGCAAACGCAGTATGGCGTAACGCGCTCGCCGGCTGATCGGCGACGGGCAGTCACAATGCCCTGGTGGGCATCATCACGAGCACGGCCAACCCGCGGCTGAAGGAGGCCGTGCGACTGCGCGGCCGTCGCGAACGCGACGAAACGGGGCTGACGCTCATCGACGGCGTGCGCGAGACCATGCGCGCGATGTCCGGCGGTGCCGTGCTCCGCGAAGTATTTGTGCTGCCCGACCTACTCCCCGGGCCGGCGGCCAGCGCGTTGCTCGAACGACTCGGCGAGGAACGGATTCCTATCGTGGAGCTGGGTCGCGAGGCGTTCGAGAAGCTCGCCTACGGCGACCGACTCGACGGCGTGGTCGCCGTATCTGAAACGCCGCCGCGGACATTGGAAGAGCTGATCCTGCCGCTCGAGCCGCTCATCGGCGTGGTCGAGGGTGTCGAGAAGCCGGGCAACCTGGGCGCGATCCTGCGCAGCGCCGATGGCGCCGGAGTCAACGCAATCATCGTCGCCGACCCGACCACAGACCTGTTCAACCCGAACATCATCCGCGCCTCGATCGGCACTGTCTTCGCCATCCCGGTGGCGGTCGCCTCGAGCGGCGACGTCCTTACGTGGCTGAAGCTGCGTGACATTGCCATCATCGCGGCCCGCGTCGATGGGTCGGCCGACTACACGATGGCCGACTACACCGGCGCGGTCGCCATTGCGCTTGGAAGCGAAGCGCGCGGTCTTTCGGATGCCTGGGGCGAACTTGCGCGGGCGAGCGTCAAGCTGCCAATGTTCGGCGTGGCGGACTCGCTGAACGTTTCGGCGACTGCCGCGGTCCTCTTCTACGAGGCACGCCGGCAGCGGAGCACGGTCGCTACTCGAGGATGAAGGTCACCACCATCACGACCTTGTATTCGACGACCTGATCGCCCTCGACGCGTACCTCCTGCTCCTTGATCCAGGCGCCCTTAACGTTGCGCAATGTGCTCGTTGCGCGCGCCAGACCCTGCTTCATCGCGTCGTCGAAGCTGTTCGGAGAGGTTGCGCTGATCTCGGTGTTGCGGCCAACGGCCATGGTGTGCCTCCTTACTCGACTCGCAGGCCGAGGATCTTGCGTCCGATAACCAGCCGTTGGATTTGGCTGGTTCCTTCTCCCAGCTCGGTGAGCTTGGCGTCGCGCAGGAAGCGCTCGACCTTGTACTCCTCGACGTAACCGTAGCCACCGTGGACCTGGACGCCCATATTCGTCACGCGCTGTGAGACTTCAGAGGCGAAAAGCTTGGCCTGGGCTGCGGCCGTTGAATAGTCCGCGCCCTTGTCCTTGAGCCACGCGGCACGCCAGACCATCTGGCGCGCGGCCTCGACCTCTGTGGCCCTGTCGGCAATCATGAATGCCACGCCCTGGAAGGAGCCGATGGGCCGCCCGAACTGCTTGCGCTCACGGGCGTAGGACACCGACGCATCGAGCGCAGCCTGCGATAGCCCGAGGGCCATCGCCCCGATGGAGATGCGTCCGCCATCGAGCGTCTTGAGGAAGATCTTCCAGCCCTCGCCGCGCTCGCCGAGCATGTTGGCCGCCGGGACGCGGCAGTCCTCGAAGAGCAGCTCACCAGTGGCGCTGGCATGGAGGCCCATCTTCTCTTCGAGACGACCGACGCTGAAACCGGGCGTGCTCTGCTCGACGATGAAGGCACTGATCTCGGGTGAGCCGTCGTCGCGCGATCCGGTCCGGGCAGTGACGATGTAAGTGCCCGCCTGGCCGGCGTTCGTGATGAAGCGCTTGCCGCCGTTGATGACCCACTGGCCACCGTGTCGACCCTTTTCGTCGAACTTGGCCGTGGTGAGCGTGCCGCCAGAGTCGGATCCGGCGTTGGGCTCAGTGAGCCCGTATGCGCCCAGAACCTGGCCTGATGCCATGGGCACAAGGTATTTCTGCTTCTGCTCTTCCGTGCCCGCGAGATGGAGTGGGTTGCAACCCAGCGACGTGTGCGCGGCGACGATGATGGCGAGCGAACCCCATACCCGGGCCAGCTCCTCGATCGCGATCGCGTAGGCGAGCGTGTCGAGCCCAGCGCCGCCCTCTTCCTCGGGAAACGGGATGCCCAGCAAGCCCATCGAACCGAGCTCGGCAACGATGTCAGTCGGGAATCGGCGCTCCTGCTCGTGTTCGTCGACCTTGTCGACTACCTCGCGTTGCAGGAAGTCGCGGATGGTTCGGCGGAGCAGTTCATGCTCGGGTGACAGTTCGAAATCCACGAGG
>JBBQEC010000019.1:0-18876 GCA_038320305.1 Candidatus Limnocylindrales bacterium
ACGGGCGACATCATGCGTGCCAGCTACACCGTCAGGAACACGAGCCGGCTACCAAAGCTGTGGCTCGAGCTGCGCAATCCGTCGACGCTGCCGATCGAGCTGCCCGCCCAGGCCGTGAGCCTTGGCCCGCGCAGCGAGAAGTCGTGGTCCGTGCGCGTCCCCCTTACAAGGCGCGGCCATTTCCGCGTCGAGCCGGTGTTGTTGCGCACCGGCGACCCGCTCGGAATGTTCGAGTCACAGGCGTCCGTTGGCAGCGCGTCGAACGTCATCGTCTATCCCCGTGTCGAGTCGCTGCCGGCCTGGAAACTGCCGCCCGCGTTCATCGAAGGCTCGCATGCCAGCCCGGTCCGAACACCGCACACGACACCGCACGCAACGACCATTCGGCCGTACGCGCCGGGCGATCCCTACAACCGCATTCATTGGAAGAGCACCGCGCGCAACAACATGCTGCAGGTCAAGGAGTTTGACCTCGAGCAGACAGCCGACGTTTGGATCTTCCTGGACCTCCAGCGATCGGCACACACCGGTGCCGAGGATGAATCGACGCTGGAATACGGCGTGCGCGTCGCCGCGTCCGTGGCAGCCCGGGGACTGGTCGAAAATCGCAACGTGGCATTGAGCGCATCGGGCGCGCACATTGGGCCACTACCCGCGGACCGCGGGCCGCGCCAGTATCAAAAGATCATGCAGACGCTGGCAGCGGTTCAGGCCGATGGCACGCAGCCGTTCAGCTATCTGCTCGTTGAGGGCATCGCGCGGCTGCATAGAGGCATGACGGCTTTGATCATCACGCCGTCCATCGAGCGTGACTGGGTCCGGCCACTTGCGACGCTGCGCGGACGCGGCGTCGAGGTTGAGATCATCCTGCTCGACGCGCCGGCATTCGCCGGTCAGGAGCGGCGTGACACCGGCCGCAAGGAGCCGACTGAGGAAGTTATCGCGAACGAGCAGAGAGCCGCCCGCTCGCTGCGCCACGCGCTCGCCGAGCACGACTTTGTTTGGCACACGATCCTACCAATGGAGCCGATCTCGGGACAGCTCATAACGCGCCGAGGACGGCGCCTGATGACCGCCGCATGAGTGACGTCTCGACCAGCCGCGCACAGCGCCGTCCTTGGACCGACGATCCGGCACGCGAGAACGAGCACGAGCTGCCCCTCGCACCGCGCGAAGGCTGGCTTACGCTCATCGCACTGATCGTGATGATCGGTTCCGTTGCGGTGGCCATTGACGACGCCGGGTGGGCCGGGCTCGGCGCGGGTGGACACGATTCGCAGACAAAGTTCCTTCCTGTCGCGGCGCTAATCAGCGTCCTGCTCGGGTCCTGGCTGGCCAAGCGGCCGATCAAGCCGATGGTCGCGCACACGATCAGTGCGGTCATCGGCGGTGGCTTCCTGCTTTACGCCATCTCCGGCTCGATCTCTGTCAATCCCTCCGTGATCGGTCGGCTGCACGATCTCAATCTGTCCGTGTCCGCCTTCGTACAGCAGGTGTTCATTGAAGACACCCGCTCACAGGAGACGGCCGTTTTCCTGCTGATCATGGGGGCACTGGTGTGGGGCGCCGGACACTTCGCCGCACTCAATGTCTTCCGCCGCCACCAGGCCGCGCCCGGCATCCTGCTCGCCGGTCTGCTGATGCTGATCAACGTCTCGCTGACGGTGCACGAGGAGTACGGCCATTTGGTCGTCTTCGTCCTCGCGGCACTCTTGCTCGTGATGCGCCTCAACCTGTTCGAGCAGATGGGCGAGTGGCGCTCACGGGGCATGCACGAGGTTGGAGACATCTCGGGATCGTTTCTGCGCAACGGCGCGATCATGGTTGCGCTGGTCATCGGGGCGTCGATGTTCTTGGCCGCGAACGCCAGCTCCGCCCCGCTATCACGCGCGTGGAGCAACGTCGACGATCAGCTGCTGGAGGTTGGCTACGACGTGAATCGCTGGCTGGGCGGCGTCAGCGGCGCGGCCCGAGGGCCGAACATCCTCTTCACGCCGAGTCAGACGATCCGCGACTTCTGGCAGTCGTCAACGCAGGAGGTCTTCACCGCCACAGTCAGCGACGGTCGCGGTCGGCGCTGGCGTGGCGCGACGTACGACTCTTTCGACGGCCATCAGTGGCAGGAGCTGGATCGAGAGTCGGAAGTCGTCAATGCGTCCGATCCGCTGTTGGAGGGCACGGTCGAGCCGATCAACGAGGGAAATGGCTGGGAAAACGTCAAGGCGACGATCGTCCCCGAGGACTTTGGCGGCGACGTCTTCGTATCCCCGGCGGCGGCGTTCAGCGTCAATCAGCCAGCCGAGATCGTGACCAACGGGGCCAACGGCCCATTCGCCGCCGCGAAGCTGTCCTATGGCATCCAGCAGGGCGTTCCGTACACCGTCGAGGCCGCCGTGCGCACGACGACCGGACCGGGCTCGTTGACCGCGAATGAGCTTGCCGCCGCGGGCACCCAATACCCGGATTGGATCTCACGCTATCTGGACATCCGGCCCGGGTCCGTGGGCGACATCGTGAAAGAGACGGCGCACAGCATCTATTCCGGTCTGCCGGCCAACAAGCGTGATCCCTATCACGTCGCTGTGGCCGTCCAGGACTACCTGTATTCCAAGGGCGGCTTCACGTACGACACGGACGTGCGAGGCCTATGCGATAACGGCTCGAAGGTCGACTGTTTCCTGACGATCAAGAAGGGCTACTGCGAGTACTTCGCATCGGCCATGGTCATGCTGTTGCGTGAGCTGAACGTGCCCGCGCGCTACGTCGTGGGCTATCTCCCCGGCCAGCAGCAGTCCGATGGATCGTGGCGTGTCGAACGCAGCGCCTCGCACGCCTGGGTGGAGGTTTATTTCCCGGGCCATGGCTGGCTGGAATTCGACCCGACCCCGGGCAACTCCGACAACGGCCAGGCGCCAACTCACCTTGCCGAAGGCGCGCCGGTGGTCGCAGGCAGTCCCGCTCCTGGAACGCCCGCTCCGGCGCAGCAGGACCCGGCGTGCATCGACAACGTCACGCGCGCATGCCCCGACGCTGCAAATCCACCGATCACCCCCTCGCCACCGACCCAAGGGCCCCCCAACTTCGGGCTGTACCTCGCTATTGGCTTGATCGCGTTGCTGGCCGGCGGATTGTTACTCGGCGCTTTCATCATTCGGCGCGTGCCATCGTCGGAGCCGGAGATCGTTTACAGCAGCCTGTCTCGTTTGGCCGCACGCCTGGGCTATGGACCGCGGCCGTCCCAGACGGTGTACGAGTACGCCGACCGATTGGGCGAGCTGGTGCCGGTAGCAAGCGGCGACCTGCGCCTTATAGCCACGGCCAAGGTCGAGGCAACCTACGCCAGAAGGAGACCTGAGCAGGGAACGCTGGCGATGATCGGCGGCGCTTACCGGCGCGCCCGGATAGGGATCCTCAAACTGATCGTCCACAAGCCACGATCGTTCCGGCCGCGGGCCGGCAAAGGCGGGCTACCGCCGGTCTGAAGCGGGCGCGGTGTCGAGCTAGAGAGCGCCGCGACGATCGCCGCGCGCTTCGGCAGCGGCACGTGCCTCTGCGGCGATCGGGGCCAGGTGCTCTGAAAGGTTGTGGGCACGTAGCGCGGCAGCCCCCCCGTGGAGCGTCACCACCGTGATCGCGCACAGGTTGAATGGAAACGACCAGAACCGCTCGATCGGGATGTTGAGCAGGTTCATCAGGACGACCTTGAAGATCCCATCGTGCGCGACAAGGACGGCCCACCGATCCGTGCTCGGCGCGGCGCCCGCGGCCGTGGCATATCCGGGCACGGGATCGCGCGGGGTCGTCGGATCTGGCACGGGCGCGTCACCCGGACGCTGGCCCAAGGCCCGAAAAACGTCGTCGAGCGCTTCGTTCACACGTTCATTGGCAGCTCCCAGTGACTCGCCGCCCGGTGCGTGGTTGGATGCTGGTGCACGACGCCAGGCGGTGAGCTCTGCTGCCCAGCGGGTCGACACGATCGCGTGCGGCTGGCCCTCCCACTCACCCTGGGCCAGCTCCAGGAAGCCGGTTGCCGGATGCATCGCCATCGTCGCCGTCTGCTGATCGGTGATCGCCTGTGCGGTCTGTGTTGCCCGCGTCAGCGGTGAGTGCCAGATGCCCAGCGGAGGCCCCATGGGAATGGGTAGGGGCGTCTGCTCGTCCCGTTCCGCGAGACGCTTGCCGACCGCCATCGCCTGCCTCTCGCCGAGGGACGACAGCGGAGGATTCTGCTGGCCCTGGAAGCGACCCTCGGCGATCCAGGTCGATTCGCCGTG
The DNA here is from genome assembly GCA_038320305.1 of Candidatus Limnocylindrales bacterium. Taxonomy (GTDB): domain Bacteria; phylum Chloroflexota; class Limnocylindria; order Limnocylindrales; family CSP1-4; genus JALYGJ01. The sequence continues at coordinate 4,275 of JBBQEC010000019.1, forward strand.
GCGGACCAGGACTAGCGTCGCGTTCAAGTCGCTGGGAATGGGCACGGATCAGCGTCTGGCGCCGGTGGGCACCGAATTTACGGCGTAACGCGCCTCGCGCCCTGCGAGGACGTCGAGGACCTGCTCAGCCACCTCCACGCCCGCCTTCAGTTGAGCCTCACGCGTTGAGGCACCAAGGTGGGGCGTGAGAACCGTGTTCGGGGCGCTGAGCAGGGGCGATTCGCGTGGCGGCTCGTGCTCGAACACATCGACCGCTGCTCCGCCGAGCCTGCCGCCGATGAGCGCATCAGCGAGCGCGGCTTCGTCGACGACGCCGCCGCGTGCCACATTGATCAAAAACGCGCCGGGTTTCATGAGTCGCAGCGATTCGACGTTGATCAAACCACGTGTTGCGTCGTTGAGCGGGACATGGAGCGTAACCACGTCGGCGCGACGCAGAAGCTCGTCCATCTTGACCAGCTCGATCGCGCGCGCGGCGAGCGCCTCTTCTCTTGCGTACGGGTCGCTGCCGATCAGGTCCATCTCCATCGCCCGCGCACGCTCAGCGACGGCCAGGCCAATCTTGCCCAGTCCGACGATACCAAGCGTCTTGCCGCGCAGCTCCGTACCCACGAATTCCGAGCGCCGCCACTCGCCGCGGCGAAGCGATGCATCGCCAATTGGAATGTTGCGCGCCAGCGCGTAAATCAGGCCGACGGTCAACTCTGCCGCGGCGATCGTGTTCGCGGTCGGCGCGTTGACGACGATCACACCTGCTTCCGTCGCGGTCGCAACATCGATGTTGTCAACGCCTACGCCCGCCCTGCCGACCACGCGCAATCGAGTCGCGACGGCGATCGCCTCAGCGTCGACCTTGACGCCGCTACGTACCACGAGCGCATCGAAGTCGGGCAAAAGGTCCAGGAAATCATTGCGCTCAAGCTGGGGCCGATAGTCGACCTCGTGTTCGTTCTCGAGAAGCTCCAGCCCTTCGCGCGAGAGGGGCTCAGCGACCAGGACCTTCACGCCCCCGATACAGCCGCGGGCGTGCGCTCGTCTGCCGTGGTCCGTTGCTGACCAGCCGCCTGCGCTGCGCTGACCGCGCCCTGGACATCGACACCGCGACCGAGCTCAACAAGCGAATCGCCGATGACGCCCATGGCGTCGACCACTTCCTGTGCCACGACATCGCCGAGATGGCCAACCCGCAGGATCTGACCTGCCAGGCGATCCTGACCGCCGGCGACCACGAGACCTCGCGCGCGCATTGCCTTGTTGAGCGCAGCCCAGTCGACGCCTTCCGGCAACCTTGCTGCCGTAACGGTTTGCGACGCGTGCCCGGGCTCCGCAAAGAGTGAAAAGCCGAGCGCGTTCAGGCCGGCCTGGGCCGTTGCAGCACACGCCGCGTGGCGGGCAAAGATGTGTTCGTAGCCCTCGTCCTCGAGCATATCCAGCGCAACGTCCATTGCAAAGAGCACGCCGACGGCTGGAGTCCAGGGCGTCTCGCCGGTAGCCAGCGATTTGCGCGCCTTGGCGAGGTCGAAATAGAAGCGCGGCATCTTGGCTTCGGCGGTCGCGGCCCAGGCGCGCTCGGAGACGCTGATCATGGCCAGACCCGGCGGCGACATCCAGCTCTTCTGTGAGCCAGTGACGACAACGTCGAGGCCCCACGCGTCCGTGTCGAAGGGCACGGCACCGAGACCGCTGATGCCATCGATGAGCAGCAGCGCGTCCGGCGCGGCGTCGTGAACGGCTGCAGCAAGCTCGCCGAGCGGGTTCTCGACCCCGGTCGAGGTCTCGTTGTGGGTCAATAGAACCGCCTTGGCCGGCCGTCCATTGCCGGCCATTGCGTGCAGTGCCTGGGCAACATGGCTTGGGTCGGCGGCGTGGCCCCACTCGACGTCCACCTTGGTCACAGCGGCACCGTAGGTCGTTGCGATCTTTGCGAAGCGGTCGCCGAATGAGCCGATCGAAACGGCCAGCACTGGATCGCCGGGCGACAGGAAGTTGACGATCGCGGCCTCGAGCCCACCGGTACCGGAAGCGGTCATGATCAGGATGTCGTTGCGCGTCACGAACGCGGTCTTGAGCCGCTCAGTAACTCGAGTGATCAGCTCGCGGAACTCGGGTCCGCGGTGGTTGACCATCTGCCGCGAGCCGGCTTCGCGGACGCGGTCGGGCAGGGGAGTGGGTCCGGGGATTCGGAGATTTACGTCCTTGCTCACGGGCTGATGGTAGCCCGAAGGATCGCGCGGCGTGGGATCATCTTCAGACGATGCCAACCCGTACAAGCGGCAGCGCCGGATCGACCGGCTCGGCCCCGCAGCAAGCGCTGGACCTGTCCGGCACGGCCGCGCACTCGCCCCTCGCGGCACGCATGCGCCCGCAGACCCTTGACCAGTTTGCAGGTCAGGAACACCTGGTCTCTGAGCGCGGCGCGCTGCGGCGCATGATCGAGCGCGGGCACCTCAGCTCGATGCTCCTGTGGGGTCCGCCGGGGTCAGGCAAGACGACTCTCGCGCGGCTGCTGGCGAGCGAGGTCGACGCACCGTTTTCGACGCTCTCAGCGGTCATGAGCGGCGTAGCCGACGTCCGTGCAGTCATAGCTCGGGCACGCGAGTGGATCGAGCAAGGTGGCGGTTCAAGCGTCCTGTTCATCGACGAGATCCATCGCTTCAACAAGGGCCAGCAGGACGCGCTGCTGCCCCAGGTTGAGGATGGCACGATCACGCTCATCGGCGCGACGACAGAGAACCCATACTTCGAAGTCAACTCGGCTCTCCTGTCCCGCCTCAGAGTGTTTCGACTCGAGCCTTTGACCGTCGAACACCTGCGCGCCGTGGTCACGCGGGCCTTGGCGGACGAACGCGGTTTTGGCGGGCGGCTGACGCTCAGTCCTGACGCCTTCGAACACCTCGTGGATATCAGTGGCGGCGATGCGCGCTCAGCCCTGAACGTGCTCGAGTCCGCGACCGATATGTCGGATTCGCCCACGATCGAGGACATCGAGCAGGCTGCCCAACGTCGCGTGCTGCAGTACGACCGTGCCGGTGACGGCCACTTCGATACGGTCAGCGCGTTCATCAAGTCGCTGCGCGGCAACGACCCGGATGCGGCGCTGTACTGGCTGGCGGCAATGGTTGCCGCCGGCGAGGACCCGCGTTTCATCATGCGCCGGCTGATCATCAGTGCGTCTGAGGACGTGGGCAACGCCGATCCGCATGCCCTTCAGGTCGTGACATCGGCCGCGTACGCACTGGACTTCGTCGGTTTGCCCGAGGCGCAGTTTGCCCTTGCCCAGGCGACGGCCTACGTCGCCGCAGCGCCGAAATCGAATCGAGCAGGCTCGGCTTATTTCGCTGCCATGGACGACGTCCTGCGTCATGGCTCGCTACCGGTGCCGAACCATCTGCGCAGCGCTACGTGGCGCGAGCAGCGCGAATTTGGCACGGGCAAGGGTTACGTCTATCCGCACGACTACGTTGGCGCGGACGTGGATCAGCAGTACCTGCCCGACCGCCTCGCGGGCCAGCGTTACTACGACCCCTCAGACCATGGGTACGAGAAGGTCATCGGTGAGCGCATGGAGGTTCGGCGTCAGGCCCGCGAGGCCGCGTCCGAGGCGGGCGGCCCCACGCGAGATCCCGGGTCCCGCCCAAAGTCGGATGCCATGAAGGTGTCCGGCAACGTCATGTCGCAGCGTGAGGAGCGCAAGCGATCGACCGCGGCGCGTCAGAAGAAAGAGGCGTCTCCGGGGGGCTGAGCGCTCTCGAAGGCGCAGTCCGGGTCTAGTAGAAGGCCACCGGGATGATCTTGAAGACGACGATGAGCAGCCACAGCACGATCAGGGTCCCGAACAGGGCCGTTGCGACGATGAGGATGCGGCGCATGTCCTGCGCGACGTAGACATATTCGGTGGCCGCGCGCGCTGCCAGAATGCTGCCCGGCTTGGTTCGCCCGGCGGGTCGAGCCGGGAGGGTCTCAGCAACCCGCTCAATCTCGGCCGCGGCTGCTGCCGGGTGCTCCTCGACGATATCCTCGGCAATGACCTCGGCCGCGAGCAGCTGGCTCGTTTCCGGGCCGCGTGGGCTGGACGGGCGCTGCGTCGCCGGTCGCGCTCCAGGGCGCGGCGCACGGGCCGGTCCGCGGACTTTCTTGCTCATCGCGGCCGAGTTTAGCAGCGACCGCAGATCTCTCTCAGGGCATCGCCTGCGGACATACTATTTGGCGACTTCCAGCCCGAGCATTGGGGAACCGCTTGTCAGTCGATACCGCGTCCTACATCGCACTCGTCGCACTCGTGGTGGCGGCACTGGCCCTGATGCTGAGCATCTGGTTGCTGCTGCAGACCCGCCGACTTTCCACCATGGGTCGATTTCGTCCGCAGATGCCGACCGACCTTCAGGACTCGGTCGAGCGCGAGAAAGAACGTCTGGATGAGCTGGCCGTTCGCGTGCAGGACCTGAGCGTCCGGGTTCCAGTTGTGGAGCGTCGATCGACCGACGCGGTTCAGCGAGTGGGCATCGTCCGCTTCAATCCCTTCGACGACACAGGCGGCCAGCAGAGCTTCGCAGTGGCGCTGCTCGATGCTCGCGGAAGCGGCTTCGTGATCGTCAGCCTTCACTCACGTCAGGCGACGCGTGTGTACCTCAAGCAGGTCACGGATGGCAAAAGCGACACGCCGCTCGGCGACGAGGAGGCCGAGGCGATCAAGCAGGCGCTCGCGCCCCGAGACGCCAGCGTCTGACGATCCGTGGGTCGTGTCACGCTAGCTGGCACGGACCACCGCTAGGTTCGACGAATGATCGTTGTTGAACCGCGTGTTGAACTGCCTGATGCGACGCTGGCGCCAAGTCGCGGAATCGCCTCAGCGAACGGTGCGGCCCTGCTCATCGGTGCAAACCGTGAGCAACGCCGCGCAATTGCGCACAGGGACGGGCCTGCGCTCGTCGTCGCCGGCCCGGGGACCGGCAAGACAGAGGTCTTGACGCGGCGCGTCGCCTGGCTGATCGCGACCCGTCGTGCGCAGCCGCGTCAGATCCTGGCACTGACCTTCACGGACAACGCGGCCCAGGAGATGCAGGCGCGCGTGGATCTTCTGGTGCCGTACGGCCAAGCTGACTCGGCGATTCATACATTTCACGCGTTCGGCGACCGGCTCGTGCGCGAGCACGCCTTCGAGCTGGGGCTGAGCGGCAATCTCAGATTGCTGACCCGACCGGAGTTGGTCCTGTTCCTGCGTGAACATCTTTTTGAGCTGGGCCTCGATCGCTATCTGCCGCTCGGCGATCCCACGCGCTTTCTCGGCGCCCTCGTCGATCTATTCGCGCGGGCCAAGGACGAGGACCTTTCGCCCGCGGCGCTGGCAGTACATGCCACGGACCTCGTCGCGCGTTCTGGTCACGCCGCTGAGGAGGCGAGGCACGACGAATTGGCGGACCTGGCCAGCTCTCGCGCCGAGATTGCCGTGGCTTTCGAGCGTTACGAGCAGTTGCTGGCGACAGGTGGCTACATCGATCACGCGGATCAGGTCGCTCTCGCCGTGCGCCTGTTGCGGATCCGGCCGTCGGTTCGGGCGGAGATCGAGTGCCGCTTCAGATATGTGCTCGTCGATGAGCTTCAGGACACGAATCGTTCGCAGCTGGAGCTCGTTCTGGCAGTCAGTGGCGCGAACCGGAATGTCATGGCCGTCGGCGACCCTGAGCAGGGCATCTACGGTTTCCGCGGCGCCCGCGTAGGCAACGTCGATCGGTTCATTGCATCGTTCGATGGCGTGAAGACCATCCATCTGCGGCGCAACTACAGGTCGCTCGCTCCAATTGTCGAAGCTGCTCAGCGGGTGGCCGTGGCGGGTCTCACGGATCGCCAAGCGAGCGTTGGCCAGGTGGCCAACCGCCGAACCAGGGGCGCGGCAGTTCGCCATCTGGCATTTGCCACGCCTACGGCAGAGGCGGACGGTGTGGCATCGGAAATTGCCGGTCAGATCCTCGCTGGGGCGCGGCCTTCCGATTTCGCGGTGCTCCTCCGCTCCAACTCGGACATTGGTGAGTTCGATCGGAGCCTCCGGGTCCGTGGCATCGATGTCGACACCGGCGTACCTGTGCGTCTGTTGGACGTGCCCCAGGTCCGTGCCTTGGTCGCGTTCCTCCGGGTCGTGGCAGACGAGACGAACAGCCTCGAACTGTTCGTCCTCGCGGCAGCGGAACCGTACGAACTCGGCGGTGCTCTCTTGAGCAGGATCTTGAGCGGCGCACGGAGGCGAAACCGGACACTGATCGACGCTCTGAAGGAAGCGGTCACCTCGGGTGACGATTCGCTGCCAGTGGGCACTCGAGCCCGCGTCGGAGGCCTGATCGAACACGTCAGAATCGCAGTAGACATGGCCGCGACGCACACCAGTGGCGAGGTTCTGTATGACTACCTGCGTCGCAGTGGAACGCTTGCGCGCTTGGCACGCGCTGATGACGCAGAAGCAGCCGCGGCCCGCAGTGTTGCTCGGTTCTGCGAGCTCATTCGCAGTCGCGCCGCCCTGCTGATCCAGGATCGAGTGCCGTTTCTGCTACCTGGGCTCGAGATCCATGAGGCCGTCGACGACGTGGACGAACACAGCCCGGATCGCGACGCGGTGCGCCTGATGACCGTGCATCGCGCCAAAGGCCTGGAGTTTGGCCGGGTGTTTGTCAGCGGACTGGTGGACGGTCGCTTTCCGGTCCGATCCAGGCCATCCGCGCTCGCGTTGCCGGACGAGCTTGTGGGCGAAGGCGCTGACGAGTGTTCACTGGCCGAGGAGCGTCGCTTGTTCTACGTGGCTTTGACCCGGGCCCGTGACGCCGTGACCTTGACCTCGCACGAATTCGGCCCTCGAGGCCGCGGCAGGCGTCGGCCCTCGATCTTTATCTCGGAAGCCATCGATGCCCCCGTGGCCGTTCATGACGCATCCGCGGCTGCGGCCGCCGATGAAGCGATCGCGCACGCCCTTTTGCCGCCGGTGCCGACTGCGGCGACGATTGATAGCGACCGTTCGTTGACGCTCAGCTTCTCGCAGATCGACGAGTACCTGACCTGTCCGGAACGGTATCGGCTGCGCTATGACCTGGGTATCCCCACACCGGCGCATCACGCTCTCAGCTACGGCATCGCAATCCACCAGACGATCGCCGCTTTCCACTCGGCCCAGGCGCGCGGCGTGACACTGACAGACGACGAGCTGGTCGAGGAGCTGCGCCGCGCTTGGCAGCCGGACGGTTTCCTGTCGCGCGAACACGAGGACGCTCGCTTCGCCGCGGGTGCCGATTCATTACGTCGTTTCCGGACGCAGCAGATCGCGCTCGGCGGCGCAACGCCTACGGCCACTGAGAGGTCGTTTTCGTTCCGACTTGGCCGGGACGAGATCCGGGGCCGGATCGATCGCGTTGACGACGGTGAGGATGGAACGGTCATAACGGACTACAAGTCGTCCGACGTACGCGACCAGAAAAGGGCAGACGCCAAAGCGCGCGACTCGCTCCAGCTCCAGGTGTATGCCTTGGCCCACGAGTCCCAAACCGGTCGACTTCCGGCCGCCGTCCAGCTGCATTTCGTCGAATCGGGCGTGGTCGGTCGCGCCCAGCCGACTCGCGACCGCCTGGACAAGGCGCGCGTGAAGGTTGCGACAACTGCCGACAAGATCCGGACGCTCCAATTCGAGCCGAAGCCATCGGCGATTACGTGCGGCTATTGCCCATTCAGGACGATCTGCACGTCGAGCGCCGCGTAATCTCGGAGCCTGAATCGCGCCGATCGTCTGACCAATACGCTGCTGTTCGTGCTCGCGACGCTGTCATGGGCGACCGTTGGCTACGTGCTGACGACCATCGATCCCAGGTCCGACAGCTCAGTGATTGTGCTCGGCGCGGTGCTGCTCGGCGCCGCAGTTGCCGTGACGGTGGCACCAGTCTTGTGGATATTTGGCTTCATCCGGACTCGGCGGATCGCATTTCGTGGCGACTGGATTCGCGCCGCCCGCCGTGCTGCCCTCGTCGGGCTCGTGGTCACGCTCCTCGTCATCCTTCGTGCTCAGGGAGCGCTCACCACGCCAATGGCAGTCTTCGTCATCGCCATGCCGATCCTGGTCGAGATCACCCTTACCGTTCGCCGCTGAACGCCGCGTGTACAGTTGGCGTGGCGCCCTGCTGGACCTGGAACGGAAACCGGCGGCGACTCGCGCCGAAGGACGTGCATTGACCAACGAGCACGATCCGATCGACTTCGCCCACCTCAACGGCTGGGACCTCCCGTACGAAGTGTTCGTGCCGCCGGAGATCCCTACCTATACGGGCACCAGCGTGACCTTTGGTCGTCGGCCGCTCGTCGAGGATCCGCTTGAGCTTGCCCGGCGCGCGCCCGACATCGCCATCGTCGGCGCGCCAATGGACGAAGCGGTCAGCTACAGGCCTGGCGCTCGTTTCGGGCCGCGCGCCATTCGCCAGGCGAGCTACACCTCGGGCGAGTACTCGCTTCAGCTCGATGTCGAGCCGTTCAAGGTGCTCGATGTCGTCGACGCAGGCGACGCGAATATCGTTCCGGCCGCGCCCGCACGCAGCCAGGCGATGATCTATCGCAAGGTGCTGTCGGTAGCCAGCGCGGGCGTTATTCCGATCGTTCTAGGCGGAGACCACTCCATTACCTGGCCGTCGGCCAGCGCCGTGGCGGCAGTCCGACACCCGGGCAGCATCGGCATTGTCCATTTCGACGCGCACGCCGACACCGCCGATCGTGACTGGGGCGTCCTCGCCGGTCACGGCACGCCAATGCGTCGGCTGATCGAGTCAGGCGCTGTCAAGGGCAGCAACTTCGTCCAGGTCGGGCTGCGTGGCTATTGGCCGCCGCCTGAAGTCTTCGAGTGGATGCGTGAGCAGAAGATGCGCTGGCACCTGATGCGAGAGATCGAGGAGCGCGGTGCCGAGGCCGTTGTAGATGACGCGATCAACGAGGCGCTTGATGGTCCTGACGCGGTCTATATCTCGGTCGACATCGACGTCATTGACCCGGGTATGGCGCCCGGCACCGGAACTCCCGAGCCCGGTGGCCTCCTGACCCGCGAACTGCTGCGAGCCGTTCGGCGAATCGCAGGCAGCGTCCCGATCGCGGGCATGGACATCGTCGAGGTGTCGCCCCCTTACGACCATGCCGACGTGACGGCCGCAGCTGCTCATCGGTGTGCGCTCGAAGCGATCAGTGCTCTCGCAGCGCGCAAGCGCGATGGATTTGAAATTCGGTTCACCCCACAGCGGTTTGGTGCGACGCCAGTCGGTGGCCGCGGCGACAGCTACGGTGCCGATGCCTGACCAGGGCCGTCATGGAGCCCGGCGCGGCACCGACCAAGTCGTGCGGCAAAGGATGGACAAGACCGATAGGGCGGCCAATGCCGATAAGGCGGGCAAAGTCCATAACGCGAGCACGGCGAACAAGGCAGCAGAGGCGCTCGCCCTCTATTACGACCTTGACCTGTTCGACGATCCGGGCGACCTGGAGATGTATCTCGCCGTCGCCGACGCGACCAGCGGGCCAATTCTTGAGCTGATGGCAGGATCTGGCCGCCTGGCCGTTCCTCTCGCGAGCGCCGGGCACAAGGTCACGGCCGTGGACAACGACCCGTACATGCTGGGCCGCGCGGCCTCTCGCTGGCAGCATGTCAAGAATCGCGCGGCCAAAGACGGCTCACTCGAAATGATCGAGAGGGACGCAACGACCCTCGGGCTCGACAAACGTTTCGGTCTCGTGATCGTGGCGCTCAACAGCCTGCTGCTGCTCAACGGCCGTGACGCTCAACTTGCCACGTTCAAAGTCATCGCCGCGCACTTGGCCCGAGGCGGCCGGGCCGTGATCGACGTCTGGCTGCCTTCGCCCGACGACCTGGCCCTGTATGACGGCCGGCTCATGCTGGATTGGCTCCGGCGCGACCCAGATACGGCAGTCCAAGTGTCCAAGAGCACGGCCGCGCGCTACGAGTCAGCCACTCGCACCGCTTCGGTGACCAGCTTTTTCGACGCGTGGCGTGACGGCGAAGCTCCCAGTCGCGTCGCACGCGAAGACACGATCACATTCGTCTCCCCAGAAGAGCTGGTGCGCTTCGCGAAGGATGCGGGGTTGAGAGTTGACACGATCGCGGGCGATTATGAAATGGGCCTCTTCGCGGGTCACAGTGATCGTGTAGTAATGGTCTGTCGGCTGTGATTCGGTTGATATAGTCGGATCGTGTCCGGCTCGCAGTCCGAATCCCAAATTCGCCTACTGCTTGTCGAGGACATGCCCCAGGTGGCGAATTACATTCGCAGCCTGCTCGACAGCCAATCGAAGATCAAGCTCCTCGAGGTCGTTCGTGACGGCCGGTCGGTGCTCGACCAGATTCGTGAGCACCAACCAGACGTCCTGATCGTCGACGCCCTGCTCCAGGGCAGGATCAACGGCCTCGCCGTCGCCCGCGAGGTGCGTGAGGCTGGCCTCGACCTGCCCATCATCGCCCTGACCGTGCCGCAGAAGCCGATCAAGATCGGCGATGGCATGGGCGCAACAGATGTCCTTTCGATGCCCTTCTCGGGCTACGACTTCATGCGCCTGCTACAGGAGATGAACGACGCGGCTCGCGCCCGCTCGCCGGAATCGCTTTCGCGCGTTTACGCGTTCTTCGGCGCCAAAGGCGGCGTCGGCACGACGACGATTGCCTACAACGTGGCCGTGGCCGTGGCCGGGCTCAACTATCGCGTCGCCTTGATCGACGGCAGCTTGCAGTTCGGAGACCTGCGCGGACTGCTGCGCGTAGCGGATGACGTGCCATCGATCGTCCAACTGCCAACAGCGCACATCCAGCGGGCCGACCTGGAGCAGGTCATGTACCGCGATGCGTCGGGCGTCGAGTTGCTATTTGCTCCACCGCGCATCGAGATGGCCGAGATGGTCACGCCGCGCGACATAGAGCGGCTGCTGTCACTGATGAGGAAGATCTACAACATCGTGATCATCGACACGGCAACGGCCGTTGACGACACCGTCCTGGCCTACGTCGACAACAGCGACGGGGTGGTCCAGGTCGTGACTTACGAATGGACATCGCTGCTTCGCGCGCGGGCCATGGCCGACACGTTGACGGCCATCAATTTCCCGGCCGAGCACATGCGCTACCTGGTCAATCGGTCCGACAGCCTGGGCGGCATGCCGCGCGAGGCCGTAGCGCAGGCACTCGGCCGCCAAGCAGACTTTGGCGTCGTGAGCGATGGTGTGCTTGTGCTTGAGGCGAACAACAGGGGTCTCCCGTTCATGACGATGGCGCCGGACGCGGCGATCGCGCGCGACATCGCGAAGATCGCTGCCGATCTGACGCGCACGATGGAGCCCACGCCGATTGGCCATTCGAGGCAGGCCAGCACCACCTCGGCGCAGTGAGCGACTCTCGAGCAATCGGCTTTTTCGATTCCGGCGTCGGTGGCCTGACGGTCCTGCGCGAGGTGATGCGCAGGCTGCCCAACGAGTCGACCATCTACCTGGGTGACAACGCCCGCGCGCCCTACGGCCCGCGTTCAGACGGTGAGGTCAATCGTTTCAGCGCGCAGTGTCTGGATGAGCTTGCCGCGCGCGACGTCAAGGCCATCGTCCTGGCGTGCAACACGTCGAGCGCCATCGCGCTTCCGAACCTGCGCCTGCGCTATGACCGCCCGCTGCTCGGGGTCGTCCGACCCGGTGCCACGGCCGCGGCGCTGGCCACGCGCAACAGGCGTGTCGGCGTCATTGCCACTCAGGCGACCGTCCGATCGCGTGCCTACTTTCAGGCAATCAAGGAAGAAGACCCGTTCGTCGAGGTTTTCGAGCTGGCGACGCCCAAGCTCGTGCCGCTCGTGGAGACCGGTCAGCTCGATGGGCCGCTTGTCGAAGAGGTCGTCGCCGAGCAGATCGCACCCATGCTCGAGTCGCAGCGCGGCATCGACACGATGCTCCTGGGCTGCACGCACTACCCACTGCTCGCCCCGGTGATCCGAAGCATGATTGGCATTGACGTGGCAGTGATCGACTCGGCGTCCGCAACCGCAAGCGCTCTCGCTGCGCTGCTCGAGATGCATTCTCTCGAGGCGCCTCAGGACGCGCGGCCGGAACATGTCCAGTTGACGACAGGGCCGATCGAAGCATTTTCGCGCGTTGCCGGGCGACTGTTCGAATCGACCTTCACGCGCGTCGAGCATCTGCAGATCGACGGTATCGACTCCCGCCACGACAGCGACGACGGGAATCGCGGCGAGTGACCGCCGACACGACGGAGCGGCAGCGCGGGAACGGGCGCGGCAACGAGAGGACGGTCGTTGTTGGCATCGCTGTGGGGGCGGGCCTGGCACTGGCGACTCGTTATCTCGCCAAGCGCGCTCAGCGCAACGCTCCAGCGGGCATGGTCGACTGGGCACGTGTCGAGCAGATCGCCGCCGCGAGACTTGCCGCGGCTCCTGGTGCCCTCAGTGCCGCCCATCTGCATTCGGCGGACGCGGACTACGCCCGGGCAATGACAACTGCGATTCCACTGCTTGAGCAACACCTTGGCCAGCCGCTGCCGGGAGTCGTTGAGCGGTACGAGGTGGTAGATCGTGCGGGCTGGGCCCGCGCCAACATCGTCACATTCGAGTCGCTGATCGGTCGGCTGGAGGCTCGCGTTCTGGCATCCACAGGGGATCGAGGCGTTGGTGGAGGCCTTGCTCGTGCCGCAAACCGATTCATCACGACCCAGCAGCTTGGCTTCCTGCTCGGCTACCTGGGCCAGCGCGTCCTGGGGCAATACGACATCGCTCTGCTGTCGGCCGAGGCAACCCCCGGCAAGCTCCTCTTCGTCGAGGAGAACATCCGCCAGACGGCCGCAACGCTCGGCGTTCCAGCAAGCGACTTTCGCACCTGGATCGTGCTTCATGAAGCGACGCACGCATTCGAGTTCGAGGCCAACACATGGATTCGACCGTACGTCCGAGACAGGTTGGAGCAACAGCTCGAAGGTGTTCTGGACCAGGCACGCGATCTGCAGGCGGGCGGACTCGGCGCATTTATCGAGCGCCTCCGCGAGGCACGCGACAACCCTCTCGCCGCTTTCCTGACTCCTGAGCAACGCCGGCTGTTCGACGAGACGCAGCGCGTGATGAGCCTGCTCGAGGGCTTCAGCGACTGGGTCATGGACGAAGTCGGCGCCCAGGTCCTGCCCAATGTGGGCCTTATCCGCGATCGCTTTGAGGCGCGCCGAAGCCAGCGTCGCGGCGCGCTCGACCGACTTGTGGCCAGACTCACAGGACTCGATCTGAAGCTCGAGCAATACCGCCGCGGCGAGCGTTTCGTCGCAGGCGTCGCGGCGGCCGGTGGCCGTGAGGCAATCAACGCGTTGTGGAGCGGCCCATCGGCACTGCCGAGCGAGCAGGAGCTCGCCGATCCTGAGGCGTGGGTGCGGCGCGTCCTACCCTCGAGTGCCTTGCCGCCGACTGCATTGCCTTCTGGATCGTCTTCTGCACCGCCAATGCAAGACACAAACGGGTCATCCGGCTCGACCAACGGGTTCGACACGCCCGACAATTGACGACCAGATGAACATGAACATGGCGGCCACGCGGACCAGCGGCCCCGGCAATGGGCCGGCGGGTGTACCTGCGGCCATCGGGTTGTCACCGATCCTGTCCGCGCGCTACAAGCCTGATCACCTTGCACGTATCGCCCAGGCGGCACCGGGATCGCGCATCGTGACGGTCTCACTCGAGGGCCTGGCTGACGGCGATCTATCGGACGTCGAGGTCCTGCTCCGCGGACCGATGCTGCAGGGCATCTTTGATCGTCTTCTGAGTCGCTGCCCGCGCCTGATGTGGGTTCACTCCGCGACGGCTGGCGTCGAGCGGGTGCTGACACCTGCGGCCCTCGAGCGCGGCATCGCCATAACGAACGCCCGCGGCGTGTTCAGCGATCCGATCGCGGAATACGTCCTGATGATGGTCCTCGCCATCAGCCGCCGTCTGCCGTTGCTTCTGGAGCTCCAGCGCGAGCGCACCTGGCAGCCGCTCGAGGGCCGCGAGATGGCCGACATCACGATCGGCGTCGTAGGCCTCGGGTCCATCGGCCGGCGCGTCGCAGAGCTTGCCCTGACATTTGGCTCGCACGTGATCGCGACGCGCCGTCAGGCGGGGACGACGGATGGGCTGACCGGCGACATCGAAGTTCTGTCGTCCGAACAGCTTGCGGATCTCATGAGCCGCAGCGACTTCATCGTCCTGGCACTGCCGCTCACGACAGGCACTGAAGGTATGTTCGACGCCAGCCTGTTGAGCCACGCCAAGCCGGGCTCGTGGCTGATCAACGTCGCCCGAGGCGCGCTGATCGACGATCGGGCTCTTCTGCGCGCGGTCAGTGAAGGCCCGCTGGGTGGCGCCGTGCTCGATGCGTTTCGCGATGAGCCGCTGCCGGCCGATTCAGCGATGTACAGCTCGCCCAACATCATCGTCACGCCGCACACGTCATGGTCCAGCGGCCGCGTCCTCGACCGCAGCATCGAGCTCTTCTGCGACAACCTGCGCAGGTTCAGTCGAGGCGATCCGCTGCTCAACCTGGTCGATCCGCGCGCTGGTTACTGAGGGCTATT
>JBBQEC010000020.1:0-18388 GCA_038320305.1 Candidatus Limnocylindrales bacterium
GACCCTCGTGAACTCGATCAACCCATATCGCATCGCCGGCCAGAATACGGCTGCGTTCGAGATCTGCGAAGACCTGGGCGGAACGCCCGACTACCTGGCCATTCCCGTCGGCAACGCGGGCAACATCACCGCGTACTGGCAGGGCTTCAGCGACTATCGCGACGCAGGCCTGGTCGAGACGCGGCCCGTGCTGCTCGGCTTTCAGGCGGCCGGCGCGGCGCCCCTCGTCACCGGCCAGCCTGTCGAACAGCCCCAGACGGTCGCCACGGCAATCAAGATCGGCCAGCCGGCCAGCGCTGAATTTGCACTCCGCGCTCGCGATGAGTCCGGGGGCGTGATCGAGGCCGTCACCGACGATGAGATCCTGGCCGCGTATCGCGATCTCGCCCGCCACGAAGGAATCTTTTGCGAGCCCGCTTCAGCCGCCTCGTTCGCAGGGGTGCGCAAGATGGCGGCGGCAGGTCGGCTGGACCCCGGTGCGACCATCGTTTGCGTGCTGACCGGCCACGGCCTGAAGGATCCCGACACTGCGCAGCGCCTGGTGACACCGCCGCTTGTCGCCGGAGCCAGTGCGGCCGAGCTCCGCGCGGCGCTCGGCTGGTGATCAGACGGGCCAGGCTTTTGGATGCGCCGGTGACCGTTGAGGCACCGGCGAGCAGCGCGAACCTTGGTCCCGGTTTTGACTCGCTGGCGCTCGCTCTCGAGCTTTATCTGCGCGTAACGGTCACGCCCCTGTCGGCCGGCGCAGAGCAGCTTGTCGTTGTGGGCGAGGGGGCCGACGAGATCGGCATGGATGCGGGCAACCGATTTTTTATTGGGCTTGAGCACGGCCTGCAGGAATTCATGCTTGAGCCGCCGGTCATGCGCATCGAGATGAACAACGAGATCCCACTGGCACGCGGCCTTGGTTCGTCGGCGGCAGCAAGCGTCGCGGGACTGCTCGCGGCGGAGGCGATGTGCGGCCAGGAGCTCGGTCGGGAGCGCATCCTGCGCATCGCCACGGAGATCGACGGCCACCCGGACAACGCCGCCGCCGCCCTGCTCGGCGGATTTGTGGTCGTGGGCCGCGAAGGCGAAGGCGCACTACGCGCCGCACGCTTTGAGCCGCCGGCCGCACTCCATGCCGTCGTGTTCATTCCCGACGCAGCGTTGCGCACGACGGAGATGCGCGCGGCGCTGCCCACGACGGTCGCTCATGCAGATGCGGTACACAACGTGGGTCGTGCCGCGCTCGTTGTCGCGGCGCTAACGAGCGGACGTCTCGAGCTGCTCGCTGCGATGAGCGACGACCGCCTGCACGAGCCTTACCGGGCCGCGTACCTGCCGCAACTGCCTGCGCTCGTCGCCGCGGCGCGCTCGGCGGGCGCCCTGGGCGCGGCCCTTTCAGGTGCCGGCTCGGCCGTGCTCGCCCTGACCGACGACCCGGCGACGGCCGACCGCGTGGCGGAGGCGATGTCAGATGCGGCCCAGCATCACGATCTCCCCGGGCGTTCCATAGTCGTACGGCCTGCCACGCACGGCGCGCGCGTCGTGGGTGCTGCCAAACGATGACCTTTCCTGCGCGCCTCGAGCGCTTCCGCGCCGTCGACAGCACGCAGCGCGTGGTACGCGAGTGGCTCGCGGCCGGCGAAGCAGAGGTCTGTGTCGCGGTTGCGGACTACCAGACCGCGGGCCGTGGCCGCAATGGTCGCGAGTGGATGGCACCGCCTGGCGCGGCACTTTTGGCCTCAATCGGCTTCCGCCCCGGTAACCTCGCGGCCGGCCATGCCTGGCGGCTGGCGGCCGTGGTCGCCCTCGCCATGCGCGACGCAGCCGAGCACGTGGCCGGCCTCCAGGATGGCACGCTGTGGCTCAAATGGCCCAACGACATCGTCGCTGACGCACATGATGGAGGCCTGCGCAAAGTAGCCGGCGTTCTTGGTGAAATGGTCGCCTTGGGTGATCGCGTCGAGTCGGCTGTGGTGGGCATTGGAGTCAACACGGATTGGAAGATGACCGACTTCCCCTGGTCCATTTCGCCGACGATGAACAGCCTGCGCGAGCTCGGCGGCAAACGTCCAATCGATAACGCGGTGCTGCTCGAAGCATTCCTCGATCGCCTGGAGCCACGCTACGAGGCATTAACAGGCGGCACGTTCGATGCCGGTGGCTGGTCTGCCAGCCAACGGACGACCGGGCGGACGGTCGTCGTCGAGGTCGCCGATGGCTCGGTGACTGGCAAGGGCGCTGGCGTCGACCCCGAGTCGGGCGCGCTGCTCGTGCAGCCCGATATGGGTCAGCTCGTTGCCATCGACTCGGGCGAAGTCATCCGCTGCCGAGTCGTCTGAATGGCGCCGACGGCCGTCGGCTCACGTGTAACGGCTAGACTCGGCCGGTGTTGAGGAGAGGGAAGGACCGCGTCGCGGCCCACGACAACCTCGACGTCGACCGCTCCGCCGTGCAGAGCGCGCGACGCGACCCGCGCGCATTCGAAGCGCTTTATCGGAAGTACGTCGCCCAGGTGTACAGCTTCTCCCTCTATGAGCTTCGCGATCCGCACGCGGCGGAGGATGTGACCGCGCAGGTGTTCCTGCGCGCGTTGGCTGGCTTGCCGCGCTTCCAAGAGCAGTCGGAAGGGCCGGACAGCAGCTTTCGTGTGTGGCTCTTCCAGATCGCGCGCAACGCGCTATCGAATGAGAAACGTCGCGTCCGACGCCATCCGACATCCCCGATCGATCTTGCCCTCGAGTACCCGGCGAGCGACGACGTGCAGGCAACTGCAACCAACCGCGTCGAGCTCGCACGCGTTTGGGAGCACATCGAGCGCCTGCCGAGCGACCGACGGCGAGCCCTGATCCTGCGCTTCGTGAATGAGCTGTCCACGCGCGAGATCAGCGCGATCATGGGCCGCTCCGAGGGCGCTACGCGTGTGCTGATCCACCGATCTCTGCAATCGCTTTCTCGTCAGATCGCGCATGCCGAGAAGCCGGAGGTTCGATTCGCGCGCAAACGCGCGTCGAACTGATGCATCTGGACCAGGGGGCACACCACCTCGATGGGGACGAGGTGGCCGTCCAGAGCGACGCGTACATCGATGCCCTGCTCAACGGTCATCGGCGCTTGCCCATTCCGATACCGCGAACCACCCCCCGGCTCGACCCCAACGTGCGCGGCGTAATCCGGCTTCTCGAGGCCGGCCTGCCCCGGTTCCATCCATCGTTTCTGTTCGAGGAGCGCCTCGCGGAGCAACTGCGCGCCGCCGCTGGAGAGCTCGATCTTGAGACCGCGCCGCCAATAGACCGCCTTCTGCTGATGGGCGGGGCGATCGCCTCGGGCGTCTCGATCGGCGCGGCGGCGATGCTCGCCTGGCGCCGGAGGCAGGGCTGATGCCGATCAAGCTGCCGTTCGCCGGCCGCCGCGGCGAGGAATATCCCAAGGACCTCTGGACGCAGTGTCCCGACTGCCAGGAGACGATCTACAACAAGACGCTCGAGAAGGGCCTGCGCGTCTGTCCGCGCTGCGGCCACCATTTCCGACTACGTGTCGACGTCAGGCTCGCGCTCCTGCTAGATCGCGACAGCTTCCACGAGCATGACGCAGGGCTTGAGTCCGTCGACATGCTCGCCTTCGTCGACCAGAAGCCGTACCCGGAGCGTCTCGAGCTCGCGCGCAGCGCGACCGGTATCAGCGACGCGGCAGTTTGGGGCACTGCCACTATCGGCGGCACACAGGTGGCGATCTGCGTCATGGACTTCGCCTTCATGGGCGGCTCGATGGGCACGGTCGTGGGCGAGAAGATCACTCGCGCGGCAGAGTTCGCGCTTTCTGAGCGAGTTCCGCTGATCGTCGTGTCCGCCTCCGGCGGCGCGCGCATGCAGGAAGGCACGTTGTCGCTCATGCAGCTGGCCAAGACGTGCGCTGCGCTCGGGCGTTTGTCCGGGGCAGGCGTGCCGTACATCAGCCTCATGACCGATCCGACAACGGGTGGCGTGTTTGCGTCGTTTGCGGCGCTCGGAGACGTCAACATTGCCGAGCCCAAGGCGCTCATCGGCTTTGCCGGCGCGCGCGTGGCAGCGGGCACGATCGCCGAGGAGCTCCCCGAGGGATTCCAACGCGCCGAGTTCCTGTTTGAGCACGGCTTCGTTGACATGGTCGTCCCGCGCGACAGGCTGCGCGAAACACTTCAGGGTTTGCTGCGCTACCTGCGCGCGGCCCCACAGTTCGACAAGTCGAGCGGCAACGGCACAGGGCCGATCGTCCGTGCGCCGGCGATGCTCGACAACCTGCTCAGCCGCGAGCCTGTACATGGTTGACGTCGCCGTCACCGACCAGGCAGCGGCGATCGATCCCGACGAGCTACGCGCCGCGGTTTGGGATCGCGTGCGCATGGCGCGCAACGTCAAACGGCCACACACGCTTGAGCTCGTCAAGGCCATGGCCACGGACGTTGTCGAGCTGCATGGCGACCGGCTCTTCCGCGATGACCCGGCCCTGGTCGGCGGCTTCTGCCGCTTCGACGGGCGGCGCGTGGTATTCGTCGGCCACCAGAAAGGCGCCGAGACCGACGACAACATAAAGCGCAACTTCGGCATGCCCCATCCGGAGGGCTACCGCAAGGCGATCCGCCTGTACCTGCTGGCCGAGCGATTGCAGCTGCCCGTCGTGACGTTTGTCGACACACCCGGAGCGTTTCCCGGGCCGGCGTCAGAGGAGCGCGGCGTCGCCGAGGCGATCGCACGCTCGATCGTGACCATGACCCAGTTGCGCACGCCGATCGTTACCGTCATCACCGGCGAAGGCGGCAGCGGCGGCGCGCTCGCACTCGCTGTCGGCGACGTGGTCCTCGCGCTCGAGAACTCAATCTATTCGGTCATCAGCCCGGAGGGCGCTGCCAGCATTCTGTGGCGCAGCGCGGACCACTCGCAGCAGGCGGCCGTGGCGATGCGTCTGACCGCGGCGGAACAGCTGGCGCTCGGCGTCATAGACGAGGTCGTGCCGGAGCCAAAGGGCGGCGCCCAAGAGAACGCAGACGAGATGGCGCGCCGCCTGCGCGCGCGCATCACCGCCCACATCGACACGCTCGGTGGTCGTGATCGGAAGGCCCTCGTCGACGCCCGCTACGCGCGCTATCGCCAGATGGGCGAGTTTGCCGTCACGACGCAGAGCGGCGAGGTGAGGGTCGAGCGGCCGGGTGTCTTCGACCGCATCCGCCGCGTGCTCGAAGGCAGTCGCACCGCCCTCGCAGGTGGCGCGGCCGGACTGCCCCTGATGAGCGACGGCGACGATCAACCGCCGCTGCGCGAGGAGGTCTGAAGGTGGCCGACGAGAACGATCAGCTCGAAGATGCCGTGCAGGCCAGGGCAACGATCGCCCGCTTGACCGAAGAGGTCCTGCCTGCGCTCATCGAGCGCCTCAGCGCCAGCGATCTGGGCGAGCTGGAGGTGCGCGAGAACGGCTGGCGGATTCGCCTTCGGCGACCACACGCTGATGGAACGCCTTCGGATGCGCCATCAAGCCAACGACAACCACATCCGGTCATGGCCGCCGGGCTGGGCGGGCCGGCGCCCGGCACGGGCGCGCCGCGCGATGCATTGCGCGGGCTCGTCTCGTCGCCAGCCGTCGGCTACTTCGCTCCGCGTGCCGGTGTGGAGGTCGGCGCGAAGCTGATCAGTGGCGATCTCGTCGGTTACGTCGATGTCCTGGGCGTGCGCCACGAAGTTGTCAGCCCCGTTGCCGGGGCGCTGCGTTCTTTCGAGGTCGAGTCGGGCCAGGCTGTCGAGTACGGGCAGGCCATCGCGCGCGTGGAAGCGGAAGCTTAGGAACCGAATGTTCAGCAAGATCCTGATCGCAAATCGGGGTGAGATCGCACTGCGCGTCCAACGTGCTTGTCACCAGCTCGGCATCGCGTCGGTCGTGGCATACAGCGAGGCCGACCGCGATTCGCGCGCCGTGCAGCTGGCGGACGAGGCGGTCTGTATTGGACCAGCCGAGTCGCGCCGCTCGTACCTGTCCGCTCCGGCTTTGCTCTCGGCAGCCCTGGTCTCCGGCTGCGACGCGATCCACCCTGGCTACGGCTTCTTGTCCGAGGACGACACATTCGCCGAGATGACACGCGCCCACGGCCTGACCTTCATCGGACCGCCGCCGGAAGTGCTCGAGCGCTTCGCATCCAAGGCCGGGACGCGGACGCTGCTGGGCAAGCACGGTCTGCCCATCATCCCGGGCTCGGGCATGTTGCGCGACGACGCACAGGCACTGGCAGAGGCCGAGCGGATCGGCTATCCGGTGCTGATCAAGCCGTCGGCGGGTGGCGGCGGCAAGGGCATGCGCATGGTGCGCTCGCCAAGGGAGCTGCAGCAGGCCATGACGATCTGCCGTTCTGAGGCCATGGCCGCTTTCCACGACGACTCGCTGTACCTCGAGAAGTGGCTCGAAGATAACCGCCACGTTGAGGTTCAGGTCATCGTTGACCGTTACGGCAATGGCGTTCACGTTGGCGAACGTGACTGCTCAGTCCAGCGCCGCCACCAGAAGATCGTTGAGGAGGGCCGCTCGCCGGCGATGACCGACGCCCAGCGCGAGGCGCTGTGCGACGCGGCGATCAAGGCAGTCGTCGTGGCCGGGTACGAGAACCTGGGCACGCTCGAGTTTCTGCTGGACCGCGCGGGCAACTTCTTCTTCATCGAGATCAATTGCCGCATCCAGGTCGAGCATCCCGTGACGGAGATGCTGTCCGGAATGGATCTCGTCACTGAGCAGATCCGTATCGCCAGCGGCGAGCCCCTCGGCTACGGCCAGGACGCAATCAGCCTGCGCGGCCACGCGATCGAGTTCCGCATCAACGCCGAGGACACGGCCCACGACTTCCGGCCCCAGGCGGGTGTCGTCGAGCGCTATCTGCCGCCGGGCGGCCCCGGCGTGCGCGTCGACTCGCACCTGTACAGCGGCTATGAGGTCCCGCCCTACTACGATTCGATGCTCGGCAAGCTCATCGTCTGGGGCTCCGACCGCAACGAGGCGATCGCTCGCTCGCGCGAAGCACTCGACGAGCTCGTTCTCGAAGGACTTGTCACCAACCTTCCGTTGCACCGTGCCCTGCTCGACCATCCGACCTTCCTGAGTGGAGAATTTACGACCAACCTGCTCGATCGAGTCGGCAGTGCCGCGTTCCTCAACGCCGCAAACGCCGCAGCGGCTTGATCGTCGCGCACGCCTGGAGGCCCTTTTGACCGACGCCCCAATTGAGACCCTCCCGACCACAGGCGGGGGAGGACGAGCCGATGACCCGCTGCGCCGCGAAGGCGTGGTCCTTTCGACGGCCGAGATCCAGAAGCTGATCCCGCACCGCTGGCCGATCCTGATGGTCGACCGCATTGTCGAGTACGACCCCGTGCGCGGCTACATTCGTGGCGAGAAGGCGGTCACGGCAACGGAGTGGTATTTCCAGGGCCACTTCCCGGATCTGCCTGTCATGCCCGGCGTGCTCCAGGTCGAGGCCCTCGCCCAGACAATGGCCGTGTACGTGGCGCAGCAGGCAGGCTTCGGCGATCGGATCGGGCTCTTCGCCGGCATCGACGAGTGTCGCTTCAAGCGCGTCGTCCAACCAGGCGATCGGCTGTCGCTGGAAGTCACGATGGACAAGCTCGGCAAGCGCTTCGGCCGTGGCAGGGCCGTAGCGAGCGTCGACGGCGCGGTGTGCTGTGAAGCGACGATCTCGTTCGTCATCCCGGGCGAAGGCGTGCTGCGCTGATGGCGCTCCGTCTCGCTGTCCTGGGCGACGTCCACGGCAACCTCGCCGCGCTGGACGCGGCCCTTTCCGATATCAAGCGCCAGCGGCCGGATCGACTCGCCATCACCGGCGATCATGTCTTCAACGGCCCGCGCCCGGCCGAGGTCGTCGACCGCCTTCGCTCCCTCGAATCCGATGGCGCCCAGATAGTCGGTGGCAACACGGACATCGCCGTCACGGACTTTGACTACACGGCCGCCTTCCCGTGGCTGGAAGCCGCGCCATCGAGCTACAGAGCGGCTGCCGAATGGGCGCACGAACAGCTCTCCGACGAGCAGCTCGGCTGGCTGCGTGGCCTGCCCAACGAGCGCAGAGTCTGGTCTGGCGACGTGCTCCTGCTCATCTGCCACGTGTCACCCGGCTCGATCACGTCCGGTCTGTCCACGGACCTTGATGCGACAGTGACGGTCGAGCGCGTCACGCGCACGGATGCGCGTGTGATCTGCTGCGGCCATACCCATATCGCGGAGACGCGCGAGCTGGGGCGCAAGCTGATCGTCAATCCAGGTTCGTGCGGCTATTCGTTCGACGGCGATCCGGATGCGGGCTGGGCAATGGTCACAATCCCCGACGCGCTGGCCGCAGATGGGGACGAGGACGAGGACGAGCCGGCCGACGCGGCGGCACCAGAGGCACAGCTCTTCCGTTCGAAGTACGACTCCGAGACAGCCGCCGAAGAGGTGTCGGCGCGCGGACTGCCGGGCGACGTCTACCGTGCCGCGACCATCCGCATGGGCAGGCTCATCAGATGACTTCGCCGGTCCGCACGCCGCGCCGACGCGTTGTGATTACCGGCATGGGCGCCGTCACGCCACTGGGCAACGACGTTGGCAGTTTTTGGCGCCGTCTCTCGTCGGGTGAGTCGGGCGTGGCGACCATCGAGGGCTTCGATCCGGAACGGGTAACGAGCAAGATCGGCGGCGAGGTCAAGGACTTTGACCCGTCCAATGTGCTCGATCGCAAGGAGATCAGGCGCAACGACCGGTACACGCAATTCGCCCTCGTGGCTTCGCGTGAGGCGATGAACCAGGCCGGTCTGCCGGAACATCTTGAGGGGGATCTGGCCGATCGCACGGGGACGATCATCGGCTCAGGACTCGGTGGCTCAGGCACGCTCATCGAGCAGATCACGATCAACGCCACGCGCGGACCGGACCGGCTGTCGCCGTTTTTCATTCCCATGGCCATCGCAAATCTGGCTTCCGGTCAGACCGCCATCAGCTTCGGCGCACGGGGCCCCAGCTGGGCGACTGTCAGTGCCTGCGCCACGGCCGGCCATGCCATCGGCGAGGCGACTGAGACGATCATCCGCGGCGACGCCGACGTGATGATCGCCGGCGGGTCCGAGGCGCCCGTCTACGAGGCTCTTGTTGGCGTCTTTGCCGCTATGCGCGCCCTTTCGACGCGCAACGACGATCCAGCGGGCGCCAGCCGGCCATTCGACGAAGGCCGTGATGGTTTCGTCATCGCCGAGGGCGCCGGCGTGCTCGTGCTCGAGGACCTCGGCCATGCCCGCCGGCGCGGCGTCCGGATTCTTGCCGAGCTGTGCGGCTACGGCGCCACTGCCGACGCCCACCACATCACCCTGCCGGCGCCGGGCGGCGCGGGCGGAGTCCGCGCCGCCCGCATGGCCCTGGCCAAGGCCGACATGCGGCCCGAAGACATTGACCATGTCAGCGCGCATGCCACCTCGACGCCTGAAGGCGATCCGGCAGAGCTCGAGGCGTTTCGCACTGTCTTCGGGACGTACGCGCCGAATGTCTCGATCTCGGCGATCAAGGGTGCCATCGGTCACACGCTCGGGGCGGCCGGCGGCATAGGTGCAATCGCCGCAATCTCGGCCATGCATAGCGGTTGTGTGCCACCAACCTTGAACCTGATCGATCCGTCGCCCGCCATGGGCGACCTCGATTGCACGCCTATCAAAGCCAGAGCGCGCGACGTTCGCGCAACGTTGGTCAATGCGTTCGGCTTCGGTGGCCAGAACGCTGCCCTGATCATTCGTCGATGGGATGAGCCGCAGTGACCGGCGGTGCCGAAGATGCCGATGCCCCGGGCTTCGTCGAGTTGATCGACCGCCTCGAACGGCTGCTCAACGAATCGGAGCTGTCGGAGATCGAGGTCGAGGCCGGCGCGACAGCAGTGGTCCTGCGCAAGCCAAATGCGTTCGCGGCCCAGACCGCGCCGACGCAATCTGTCGGGGCCACTGACGGACACGCACTCCAGCAGGCGCCGGCTGCCGCGGAGGCGCCCCCGCTGAACGCCGTCCTTGCCCCGCTCACCGGGCTTTATTACGGGTCTCCTTCGCCCGGCGCCGAGGCGTACGTGAGCGTCGGGGCCACGGTCACCGTCGGCCAGGTCATCGGGTTGATCGAGGCAATGAAGCTGTTCAACGAGATCAAGAGCGACCGAGGCGGCCGCGTTACGCGACTCTGTGTCGAGGATGGTGCATTGGTGAAGGCAAAGCAGCCGCTTATCGAGGTCGAGGCATGATTCCCAAGAGCGTCCGGGTCACCGGCTGGGGCATGTATGCGCCGGAGCGCCGGCTGACCAACGCCGAGCTCGAGCGCGTCGTCGACACGTCCGATGAGTGGATCGTCTCGCGCACGGGCATCCGTGAGAGGCGCATCGCTGCCCGTCACGAAACGACGGCCACGCTGGCGGCGATTGCCGGCAAGCGCGCCATAGCGGTTGCGGGACTCGAGCCGGACGATATCGACGTCATTCTTGTCGCAACGCTGACGCCGGACTACTGGATGCCTTCGACTGGCGCGCTGGTCAAGGAGGCCATCGGCAATACGCGGGCCGCCGCGATGGATATAGCCGCTGCGTGTTCGGGACTCGTGTACGCCTACTCGGTGGCCGACGCCTACCTTCGTTCGGGCGTGTTCAAGAACGCGCTGGTGGTCGGGTCAGAGGTGCTTTCACGCTACCTCGATTACTCGGACCGCTCGACGTGCATCCTGTTCGGCGACGGCGCAGGCGCAGTCGTCCTGTCTGCGTCCGAAGAAGAGGGCGGAGGCATGCAGGGCCTGGAGCTGACGACCGACCCGGACGGCGCTTACATGATCTGGCTGCCGTCGGGCGGCTCGCGCTCACCGGCCTCCAGTCAGACACTTGCCCGCGGCGAGCACTACGTGCGCATGGAGGGTAAGGAGACCTACCGATACGCCACCAAGACGATGGCGACGACAGCACTCAAGGCAATCGGCAAGGCGGGCTGGAAGCCCGAGGACATCGACCTGTTCATTCCCCACCAGGCCAACCTGCGCATCATCGAGTCGGTCGCCAAGGGCCTTGGCCTGCCGATGGAGAAGATGTTCGTCAACCTCGACAAGTACGGCAATACGTCGGCCGCGTCAGTCGGCCTGGCGCTGGCGGAGGCGGTCGACTCCGGGCGGATCAAGATCGGCGACAAGATCGTGCTCGTTGCTTTCGGTGCGGGCCTCACGAGCGGCGCGATCGCACTGGAATGGACCGCTGATCCGACGTTCGGCCGGCGGGCCGATTCGGTTGAGGCGGTTGCCAGCGTACGTGAGCCCGTCGATTGGGCGTCGGTCGACTCGATACCGGATCGATTGCGCCAGATCCTCGACCACGAAGGCCCTCCGGTTCCGCTCGACGATGTCGCCCCCGGCGAACCCGAGCACGCCCATCGCGAGGTGCTCGCATGATTGATCTGACAGGCAAGGCTGCGGTCGTCACCGGCGGCTCGCGGGGCATCGGCAAGGGGATTGCGCTGCGCCTCGCTCAGCAGGGCGCGGACATCTGCATCTCGTTCAGGGACAACCAAGCTGCGGCCGACCAAACGAAGGCGGAGCTCGAAGCGCTCGGCCGTAGGGCCATTTCTGTTCAAGGCGACGCCACCAAGCAGGAGTCCGCCGATGCCCTGATCAAGGCCGCGCTCGAGGCGTTCGGCAAGGTCGACATCCTGGTCAACAACGCGGGCATCACGCGCGATGACCTGATCATGCGCATGTCACCCGAAGACTGGCGTGATGTGCTCGAGACGAACCTGTTCGGTGCCTTTTACGCCCTCAAGGCTGTGACGCGGCCAATGTTGCGTGCGAAGGGGGGCCGCATCATCAACATAACGTCCGTCAGCGGCCAGGCCGGCCAGATGGGCCAGGCCAATTACTCATCGGCGAAGGCCGGCCTCATCGGCCTGACCAAGGCCGCTGCGCGCGAGCTTGGCTCACGCGGTATAACAGTCAATGCCGTCGCGCCGGGCTTCGTGTTGACCGAGCTGACCCAGGATCTGAACGACGATCTGAAGTCACAGATCACGGATCGGACGCCGCTCGGCCGCTTCGGAACGGTCGAAGAGATTGCCTATGCGGTCGCGTTTCTTGCCAGCGATGAGGCCGCCTACATCACGGGCCAGGTGCTCGCCATCGACGGCGGCCTGGTGATGATGTGAGAGGGTGACGCGTCAGTGCTCCTCGCGCTCGGCTTCGGCCTTGGTCCGATGAATTGTCCCAGGGGCGTGCTCGGGCGGAGCATAGATCGTGATCAAGCGAAGCTCCTTAGCGCCACGATTGATGATGTTGTGCCGCGTGCCGGCACGAACGAAGACGAGGTCTCCCTCATCGAAGGTGCGTGACTGTCCATCCAGGACCGCCTCGCCCTCTCCGGCGATAAAGATGAAGACCTGATCGGTAGCCGGATGGACTTCCTCGCCGATGTCCTCGCCAGCCTTCAGTGTCATGACGACAACCTGCTCGTGCAGGCCCGTCTCGACGACGCTGCGAAAGAATTCGTTGCTGAGCACTACGTCGATCAGGTCGGTCGACTTCTGCTCGGGAATGGTCGTCTGCATCGTGGCCTCCTTGCATTGCCTGACATGAGCTTGGCGCGGCGGAAGCCTTTCGCCAAGTGCCGAACGTCACGTAATACCTTGCGAACCCACGAATTCTCGGGCGACCATGTTGTGCAGTCGTGGGCGGCTCTAACGTCCTAGAGGACGCCGCGCTGCTCGAGAAGATCGACGACGGCAGCCACATTGTCCGCGACGCTTCGGTCGACTGTCATCAGGCGCAGCTCGGGAACTTGGGGGGGCTCGTAGGGATCCGCGACGCCGGTCATCTTCTCGACCTCACCGCGTTGCGAAGCTGCGTACAGCCCCTTGACGTCGCGTCGCATCACCTCGCCGAGTGGCGTGTCAACGAAGACCTCGATGAACGACCCGGGCCCGCCGGCGGCGTCGACCATCTCACGGACCTCACCACGCGTCGAGCGATACGGGGAGACGAGCGAACAGACGACCAGGCCGCCGTGGCGCACGATCTGGGCCGCGACAAAGCCGACGCGGCGCACGTTCTCGTCGCGGTCCTCGCGGCTGAAATCCAGCCCACGCGACAGGTGGGTGCGCACGACGTCCCCGTCGAGCACAGTCACGATGCGACCGCGCTGCTCCAGCACCGGCACCAGAGCGTCGGCCGTGGTCGTCTTGCCCGCGCCCGACAGGCCGGTGAACCACAGGCACGCGCCGTGGGCCTGGGCGTGATGCGTCATCGAACGAGACTCACGAGGCGGGGATCGCCGCCTGCTTCGGCTTTGCCGCTGACTTGCCCAGCGCCGGTCGTTTGAACCACAGCTCGCCCAGATCGCGGCCGAGCATCTGCGACAACTCGGTCACGTCGGGCATGAACTCATCTTCGAGCTTGCGTCGGAGCTCCGGCCTTATCGAACCCTTGGCAATCGGCTTGCGATGGAACCACGAGTGGCGGAAGTCGCGCACCAGCGCGCGCGTACGCGTGTCGCCGAAAACCTTGGGCAGCGCCGTCCAGACGAACCATTGCGGCACCTTGCCGTTCAACGCGCGACGGACGAACACCGATCGCGCCCCATGGGCGGTGTTGTGCGCGGCGAAGGACTCGGGCTGCCATTCCGGATCGACGCGCAAGAACTCGAGCACTTTGCGGAACTCGGCTGCGGGATCGCGAATCATGTCCTCGAGGATGCCGACGTGAACGCGCTCACGTCCGAACGTGTCGAACCAGCGTGGCAGCTGCTGGGCGAACATCGCCCGATCGCGGTACGTGGCGAGCTTGGGATTCGAATGCTTGGGGATGTTTCGCCCGGCGCTTCGATCGGCCTCCGCGGCAAGCGCCTTCTCGAAGTCGGACTCGTCTTCCGTGCCGGCCGCAAGCTTATGGGCGTGCAGCGACTGGATCATGTCGACCGGGTTGCGCAGCAGCGCAAGCACGTAGGCATCTGGCTGCGCTTCGTGGATCAGCGCCGGCGCATCTGACGAGTACAGGTACCGCGTCGATCCTTCCCCGGCGCGCCTGTGCTGGCCAGCTTCCGCGAAAAGGTCGTAGTAAAGCTTCTCGTCGCGGTCGTAGACGAGGAAGTTGCCCGAGTCGTCGAGCGCCAGATCACGCGCGAAGTAGCACGGCTCCTTGACCACCGACATGAACACGTCGGGATGACCCTTCAGGTATTCGTAAAGCGACGTTGTGCCGCTCTTGGGGGCTCCGACGATGAACAGGTCTGGTATTCGGGTCACTAGGCAGGCTCCGGCATGCTTGGTGTGGCGGCTGCCGATGATATCTGGCTGGCACCATCGGGAGGCGTTGGACGGCCGAACCAGAGGCTGCCGAAGTCACGACCCAGGAGGTTCGAAAGCCGTTCCACATCGGGCATGAAGTCCATCTCCAGGTGCGCGCGGAGGTCTGCCGGGATACCACTGCGGACCGATTTCGCGCGATTGACGCGACTCATCCGGAAGGAGCGGGCGAGCCGTTGCGTCCTGTTCTCACCGAGCAGGGCAGGCAGTGCTCGATGCGCCGTCCACTGCGCCGGACGACTGGCAAGGAGCACGCGTAGCGGACCCTTGCGCAGTCGATGGCTCCGATTGGAGGCCGCGAACGACGGCGGCGCATAGCCTTGATCCACGCTCAGGAACTTGAGGACACGCTGAAACTCCGCGGCCGGATTCCCGACAAGATCGTCGAAGACAATGACGTGGACAAGGTCACGACCGAATGATTCAAACCAGCGCTCCAATGGCTCCACGAAGAGCGCGGTATCTCTGTACACGCTGCCCAGCGAATTGGCACCGGCAGGCAGGCGTTGACCGTTGCGCCTGGCTTGGTCCGCCTCGACGGCGGCACCGAAATCTGTAATTGGCTCCGCGCCGAGCGACACGCGCTCGTTGTGCAGTGCGTGAACCAGGTCCACAGGATTGCGCAGCATTGCGATGACGCGCGCACGGGAGTTGAAAGCGTGGACCAGGCCCGGCGCGACGTGCGAGACGAGATATCGCGTCGAAGCCTCGCCAGCGACCTGATCCTGCTGCGCGTCCGCGAACAACGCCATGTAGCCAGGCTCGTCGACCGGATGGGTGAAGAGCCGGCGCAAGCCGCCCTGGACGTCGGGGCAGAAGTACATCGGCTCCTTGACTGGCGACATGTACACCTGTGGATGGCCGGCAAGCCAGTCGTAGAGCGAGGTCGTGCCCGCCTTTGGGGCACCGATGATGAAGAAGTCCGGCCGACGGTCGCTCGTCACCGGCGTGCCGGCTCCAGAAGGCGCCGATGGGCGTCGTAGAAAGGCAAGAGCACGTCCTGGATTCGGTAGGCGCGCATTGACGTGGCCGAGCGTGGCGCGATCTCGTCGCGCGGCTGCGCGATGGCCCATGCAAGACCACGGGCCAGCTCGTCGGCGCTACGCTCGCTCGCGATCCAGCCCGTCGATTGGTGCTGAACCACTATCGGCACATCACCAACATCGGTCGACACCACCGGCACGCCACAGGCGAGTGCCTCGAGGACGACGAACGGCGCGGCCTCATACGCCGAAGTCAGTAGCAGGACGTCGGACGCGCCCATTACTTCCGGCAATCGATCGTGATCGAGCGTTCCGACAAACTGCG
Source organism: Candidatus Limnocylindrales bacterium (assembly GCA_038320305.1). GTDB lineage: Bacteria > Chloroflexota > Limnocylindria > Limnocylindrales > CSP1-4 > JALYGJ01. Next base: position 15,648 of record JBBQEC010000020.1, read on the forward strand.
TCGCGTCACCGACGCCGGCGTCCCGCGCCGCTTGCCGCGTCGACCGCTCCAACGGACCTGCACCAACGATCAGCAGCTGGGCGTCTTCCAGGCCCGGTAGGGCGCGCGCCCGGGCGAACGTCGCCACGAGCAGGCCAGGGTCTTTCTGGCGATCGAGCCGGCCGCAGAAAAGCACCCACGGGGCGGCCGGATTGACCCCGAATTGATGTGCAAGATGAGCACGGGCGGTCTCACGCTGCAGTGGATTGAGAACCGCGAACTCATTCGTGTCGATGCCGTTGCGCAGGAACTGCAGACGCTCCCGATCGGACTCTTGATCCTTCGTGTAGCGCTGGTACGTGGCGTGGTCGACGAAGTAGACGCGGGCTGCGCGCGACATGCTGACCCTCTCAACGGCGCGCAGTGCGAGTGATGAATGGCGCCAGAGGGTGCCCGCGTCGTGCGATGCGAGATTGTCCGGGGCGTTGTGCACCACGCGGATCGTCGGTGCCCGTCTCAACGCGAGAGGGAAGTCCATCGCCGGCGCGTGCACCTGAATTACCGTGCCCTCGGTCGCAATTCTTCGTCGCGCCATGAGCATGCCCCACATCGCGCGCGCCTTGACGGGAGTGCGTACTCTTCCCGGAACGCCCAGGCTGGCTACGGGCATGAAGCGCACGTCGCGGCCTGCCACGGTCATGTCCCGCCACTGCCCAATGCTGCTTTCGCCGCGATCGGCAACTCCGGCGATCGCCACCGTGAAGTCGGTTGGCATGTTGGCCACGAAGCTGCGCACGAAATTCGAGATCCCACCGGCCCAGTCGTCCGACAGTGGAGCGGGCGCGACGATGAGGACCTTTACTCCGCTAGTCATGCTCGGGCGTGTCTGACCGCGCGCGACCTTGTGCCGGGAAGCCGCGCAGGATCTTCTCGCGCCACAGGTCATAGCGTTTCTGTCGCGCCGCGGCGCGCGGGATATCCCAGCGCTTGGCCTGCAGCAGGAACCGGTAGTAAGCGCGATCGAGGGCGTAGGCCAAGCCGCCGAGACCGTCGCGATACCCGCGCTTGGCGACGTACACGCCGATCTCCCGAAACGACCGCCAGAACAGGTGCAATCCGCTCGGGTCGCCGCGGCCCTCGCGTAGTGCGGTCGCAGCCTCCATCGAGGTATATCGATTCGTCTTGGTCGCGATGTCCTCGAGGCTCAAGCGCGTGAAGTGCCAGAGCGAGACATCAGGCGACTTGGGCAGCCGTGCGATGCGCGCGTCCGCGTTGGGCAGGAGGCTGTGATGCAGGTCCGCGGTGACGGCCAGCGAACCCTTGCGGAACAGTCGTGGCTTGCCCGGCCACCACGGCGTGCTGCGCAGCCAGCGGCCCAGGAACACGTTCACGCGCGGGATGAGTGCCACGTCATACGGTGGATTTGAGTTGACGAATCTCCTGATCCACTCGGCCAGGCCAGGCGTCACCACCTCGTCGGCGTCGATCGACAGGATCCAGTCGGAGGTGGCGTGGTCCACGGCCAGCTGACGTGCCAACCCGAAGTCAGCGATCGGATCGTGGTCCAGAACGATGTCCGTGTAGCGATGCGCGATCTCTCGCGTGCGGTCCGTGCTGCGCATGTCGACGACGATCAGCTCGTCGCACCACGAGTACAGGCTGCGCAGGGCATACTCGATGTTGGCCTCTTCGTTGCGCGCCAGTACCGCACCGGTAATGCGTGCGCCATTCATGCGTGCGTCGGCCATTCTCCCTCCGAACGAAATGCGTCGATCGTGCGCCGCAGGCCTTGTTCGAGCTGAACCATGGGCTCCCATCCGAGCAGCTCACGCGCCAGCGAGATGTCAGGCCGACGACGGGTGGGGTCCTCTGTGGGGAGGGGCTGGTACTCGATTCCCGATTGGCTGCCGACGAGAGTGCTGACCATGCGCGCCAGCTCCAGCATTGAATGCTCGACCGGATTGCCCAGGTTGACCGGGCTGCTGAAGTCTGCCGCCATCATGCGGACGACGCCTTCGACCAGATCATCGACGTACTGGAAGCTGCGCGTCTGGCTGCCATCGCCGTAGATGGTCATCGGCCTGTCTGACAGTGCCTGGACGATGAAGTTCGAAACAACGCGTCCATCGTCGCGCTCCATGCGTGCGCCATAGGTATTGAAGATGCGGCTGATGCGCACGGGGGCACTGAGCATTGCGTGAAAGGCCGTGGTCATCGTCTCGGCATAGCGCTTGCCCTCGTTATACATGCTGCGCGGGCCGATGGGGTTGACGTTGCCCCAGTAGCTCTCCGACTGGGGGTGCTCGAGCGGATCGCCGTAGACCTCGCTCGTGCTGGCCAGAAAGAAAGCAGCGCCACGGTCGCGGGCCAGCTCGAGCAGGTGGCGCGTGCCCTCGGCATTGGCGCGCAGAGTGCCGATCGGGTCCTTGGCGTATTGGATCGGTGACGCCGGGCTGGCGAAATGCATGACCCAGTCAAGCGGGCCGCCAATGGCCAGTGGTTCGCTCGCGTCGGCCTCCACCAATTCGAACGAGGCGCTGCGGGCGAGCTGCGCAAGATTGCTGAGGCGTCCGGTGCTCAAGTTGTCGACGCCAACCACGATGTGGCCGTCCGCAACGAGGCGATCGGCCAGGTGGCTGCCAACGAATCCGGCCGCGCCGGTCAGCAGGATGCGCAAGTCAGGTGTCGAAGGATCGGTCTTCTATGGCCAGCCGAGGCTATCGTCTCCGCGACCGTCGCGCTGGTGGCGCCTCAGCGGACAA
>JBBQEC010000021.1:0-17175 GCA_038320305.1 Candidatus Limnocylindrales bacterium
GCTTGCGATCGCGGATTGAGATCGACGTGAGTGCGCCTGGACAGCGGGTCTTCGATCTTGCCCGGGACATAAGCCGCTGGCCGGCGCTGTTGCCCCATTACAGAAAGGTGACCGTTCTGTCACGTACCGGTGGTGAACTCACTGCGCGGATGAGCGCGACCCGGTCCCTCGGGCCGTTGGGCATCCCGGTGAGATGGCGGACCCGGGCCTGGGCGGACGAGTCAGACGCAAACGATCTGCGCCTCCACTTCGTCCACACGGGCGGCGCGACGCGTGGCATGGACGTGACCTGGCACATAACACCGCGCGGCGCGGCTGCGTCGCATGTCGCGATCGAACACGATTTCGAGCGTTCCCTGGCCCTTGTGGGCCGTGACCTGTTTCCTGCGGTTGTCGACCGAATGTTCGTCCGCCCGATCGCCGGTAGGACGCTGGCAACGTTCAAGCGGCTGGCCGAAAGCAGCTCCGACTCATGAGCCGCGCGGCATCGACAGCGGATCGGCGCGGTCGTCGGCGCGTGTGGATCACGGGCATCGGTATCGTCACGGCGATCGGCATTGGCAAGGAGCCCTTCTGGGACGGCTTGCACGCCGGGCGCTCGCCGGTAAAGCGTATCGACCGCTTCGATCCCGAGCAGTTCCGATCACAGGTTGCCGCCCAGGTCGACGACTTCGAGCCGACCGATTACATGGACGCCAAGGCGGCGCGCCAGACTGACCGATTCAGCCAGTTCGCGCTGGCTGCGGGCAGGATGGCGATCGAGGACGCGAAGCTGACGATCGGTGCCCGCGGCGGTGCTCGCCCGGACCGTTGTGCCGTGTACATCGGATCCGCTCTCGGCGGTATCGCGTACGCCGAACTCCAGCACGAGCGATTCATTGAGCGCGGCATCCGATCCGTGGCACCCAACCTGGCCCTGGCTGTCTTTGGCGGCGCCGCGCCGGCCAACCTTGGAATTGCGCTGGGCTTCCACGGACCCATCCTCTCGACGGCCAATTCGTGTGCGGCAGGCGCAGTGGCGCTCGGCGAAGCGTTCCGGCTGATCCGCGATGGCGGCGCGGATGCGGCTCTCGCCGGCGGCGTTGAAGTGCCGCTCAGCCCGCTCGCATTCGGGGCATTCGACATCATTCGTGCTCTGAGCGCGCATCACAACGACACGCCGTCCATCGCGGCGCGGCCGTTCGACTCAGACCGGGACGGGTTCGTGATGGGCGAGGCCGCGGCGCTGCTGACGCTCGAGGCGGCGGAGATCGCAGAGCGCCGCGGCGCGACGCCGTACGCCGAGCTGCGCGGCTATGGCGCCACGAGCGACGCTTTCCACATGGTTCAGCCGCGGCCGGACGGAAAGCAATCGGCCCGCGCAGCTCGGCTCGCGCTGGCCGATGGCGGCATGAAGGCAGCTGACGTCGACTACGTCAACGCACACGCATCGTCGACGCCGTTGGGTGACGGGATCGAGGCGATGGCCATCGCGCGAGCCCTGGGGCCGCGAGCGCGGACCGTGCCGGTCAGTGGTACCAAGGCTTATTACGGGCATCCGCTCGGAGCGTCGGGCGCGATCGAGGCGGCGATCTCGGCCCTGGCCATCAGCCGCGGCTGGGCGCCGGGCACGGTCAATCTCGTCAACCCGGATCCGCAGGCGATAGAGGCCTTGCCGGGCCTGATGTCGGTGCCGCTCGAGGCCAGGATTGGCGGAGTGCTGTCGACATCATTCGGTTTCGGCGGGCTCAACGCGGCGCTCGCGTTCGCGGACGTGAATGGCTAAAGCCAGGCTGCCCATCGAGGGCGAGCGCGTTCGCCTGCGCGACGTCGAGCTGGCCGACGCTGAGCTCGTCGACTGGCTCAACGACCAAAAGGACGTCGGTGGCTTCAACGACTTCGGCTTGCCTACCACCCCAACGCCACGCGACGCGCTCGGCCGAGGCCCGCTGCGCAACGATTACAACGGCACGCTCATCGTCGAGCGCCTCAATAACGAGCCCGTAGGGACAGTCCAGTGGCGCGCCATCCAGTACGGCCCGCCGGACGGATCGCGAGCCTGGAACATAGGCATAGAGATCCGCCCGTCGGCGCGCGGTCAGGGTCTAGGCGCAGAGGCGCAGCGTTTGCTGGCCGACTGGCTGTTCGCCGCGACGAACGCGAATCGGGTTGAGGCGCAAACCGACATCGAGAACATCCCCGAGCAACGCTCGCTGGCGAAAGCCGGCTACACACGCGAGGGAGTGATGCGAGGCTCGCAATTCCGCGCCGGTGCCTACCACGACCTCGTCATGTACTCCCGGCTCCGCTCGGACTGATCGCCGCCGCTGTCGACCGCGACTTGTCGAGTTAGTCGATGGTGAAGTAGTCGGGTCCCTGGTAGACGCCCGTGTGCTCCTTGCGGATTTGCATCAGCACGTCATTGAGCAGGCTGCTCGCGCCGAATCGGAATAGATCGGGGGTCATCCAGCGTGGCCCGAGCGTCTCGTAGAGCACGACCAGGTACTGGATCGCTTCCTTGGCCGTGCGGATGCCGCCGGCCGACTTCATGCCCACCACGCGCCCCGTCCGACGCTGAAAGTCGCGGATCGCCTCGAGCATAACGAGCGTCACGGGCAGGGTCGCAGCAGGCGTGACCTTGCCCGTCGAGGTCTTGATGAAGTCCGCGCCCGCAGCCATGGCCAGGATGCTCGCCCGGCGGACGTTGTCGTACGTCTCGAGCTCGCCGGTTTCCAGGATGACCTTTAGGTGAGCGTCTCCGCACGCTTCCTTGACCGCCACTATCTCGTCGAACACGTGGCGATAGTCGCCCTGCAAAAACACACCACGGTCGATGACCATGTCGATCTCGTCAGCGCCGGCCTCGACTGCCTGCCGGGTTTCGAGCAGCTTGATGTCCGTGTAAGTCTGGCCTGACGGGAAGCCGGTTGAAACGCTCGCGACTTGGACCGTCGAGCCTGCGAGCGCGCGCTTGGCGACGGGAATCAGCGCCGGATAGATACAGATCGCCGCAACGCTGGGAATGCTCGGATCCGACGGGTCGGGTCGGATGCCCTTGGCACACAGTGCGCGGACCTTGCCTTCAGTGTCCTTCCCCTCGAGCGTCGTCAGATCGATCATCCGGATCGTCAGATCAAGCGCCCAGAGCTTCGATTCACGCTTGATCGAGCGCCGTTTAAGACTCTCGACGCGCTCCTCGACGCCAACCTGATCAACTCCGCCAACGCGCTCGACTACGGATTGGATGCCGTCGGCGCGGCCGACCCACGCGCGAACGAGCGCGCTTGCCTGGCGCTCGGCAGAGACGGAACGGCCTGACTCGGCAACCTGCGTCACGCGCCGATCTTACGCCACGTGCAGAGCGCTGGCGATGCGCGGGCCAAATGGTGGTTGACTTTGTGCCAGTAATTGCGTGACTATTCGCTCACATGTCGAGCAGCACGACGAGCCGGGCAATCGATTCGGTCCTGTTTGCCCTGTCCGAGCCCACCCGCAGGATGCTCTTCGAGGCCGCTCTGAAGGATCCCGGACTGACCACCTCGCAGCTCGCCGAGCGCGCGCAGTCGATCTCACGCTGGGGAGTGATCAAGCATCTCGCCGTGTTGCGCGATGCGGGGCTTATCCAGACCATGGCTACGGGGCGACTGCGCCGCCACTACGCCGAAAAGGCAGCTCTCGTCCCGATGCGAACTTGGCTCGACCAGATCAGGCGATGAGCTCGTCGAGCGCCTCTCGCCACGTATCACCGCGCGCCAGTGACGCGATGATCGCACCGTCGCGCAGGCTGGCATTGCTCACCTCGGCCTGGTCGAGCCGGAAACGATCCAGCAACGCCGACACGATCGCGACTCCCGCTGCGAGCTGGCGCGCCCGCCTGGGTCGCACGACAAAGTGCGCAACGACCTCATCGGCGGTCATTCGTGCGAGTGTGTTGAGGTCTTCGTTGAGGTGCGCGCGATCAAGCACGCCCAGACGCGCGACATTCGTCGCGGTGCCGCCCACAAAGACCGCGCGCCTGATCGACGCACCGGCGTGCAGGGGCCAGATCGCGCCATCGACCACATCACGGGCCGCGGCCATCAGAGCGCTCAGCTCGTCGACCGTGGGCGGATCGTTACGGACAATCGAGTTCGTGAGGCGCGCCGACCCAAACGGCAGTGGCACGATGTCAATCGCCCTGCCCGGGACATGGATGACCACTTCCGTCGAACCTCCACCGATATCGACGACAGCCAGCGCCTCGGATGGATCGGCGCCGGAGGTCACTCCGAGGAAGGTCAGCTGCGCCTCCTCGCGCACAGTCAGTACGTATGCGCGGTGTCCGGTCGAACCTTCGATGGCGGCCACGATCTCATCACTGTTGCTCGCGCGGCGGAGCGGTTCTGTGCCCAGAAGCAACGTTCGCGAGGCACCAGCCGCCTCGGCCAGCCCAATCTGTCTGTTGAGCGCGCCGACGACCGCCTCGAGCGCCTGGGGCGGCATCGTGCCACCGGCGTCGACCGTGTCGCCAAGGCCGATGAGATCGCTTTCGTCGACGAGTGTTGTCAGCTCGGCGCGCACTCCGGGCCGTATCGCGCCGGCCGAGCAGGCGGCAAGGACGTGGACGCTGTTGCTGCCAATGTCGATGGCGGCGGCAACTTGAGGCGACGGTTGAGCAGACACGACAAGAGTGTCGCCGCTTCGTGGACGTCGCGACTCGTCCGAATTGGGTAACGTTTGGCTGTGACCAACCTCCCCTCGCGCAGTCGCAAGGTGCTGATCGCGTGCATGTCTCTCGTTGCGCTTGTCGCGGCGCTGGCCGGATCGGCCAGCGCCGCGGAGTGGAACGGCCGCTACAGCATCTGGCACGACGGAGCGTTCGCGCCGCAGTATCTCGACGCGTCGTGCGTTGGCGCGACGGTCCAGATAATGCTCAACCTCGTCCACGACACCCGAGATCACGCCAAGGGGCGCCAGCTTTCGATGCTCGCGTACGCCGCGGACCACTCCCAATACCCGGTCGAGGACAGCGGTGCGGACCCGGAGGGTTGGACCCAGGCACTCGTCCATTTTGGCGCTGGCGACGGTTACGGCTGGACGACCAACACGACAATGCAGGGCGCCTTGCATACGGCCGCCAAGCAGCTCCGCGAAACGGGCAAACCGGTCGGACTCCTCGTCCATTTCGGGCGCCATGCGTGGGTGATGACCGGCTTCGATGCGACCGCCGACCCGCAGATGACGGACGACTTCACGGTGACCGCTGCACAGGTGGTCGGCCCGCTGTGGCCGCTGGGCACGCTCAACGGTGAGCACTTTGATCCAGGTCCCGGGACATGGATGGACACTGGCGACATGGCGCGCAAGTTCAATGCCTACGTCGAGCCGGGCCAGCCGATCTGGTTCGGCAAGTACGTGACCGTAGTGCCTGACGTGACCAAAGCGGGCCAGGGCGGAGACCCGGGCAGTGGCAGCCCGGACATCAACTCGGCGCAGGGCTGGATCTACGTCTTCGATCAGTTGAGCCTGAGCGTGCCTGTGCGCGACTACCTGTGGCTGCCATGAGCGGTCGGAAATGAGCTCATTCACCAGCGGCGGCGAATATCTCGTGCCAAAGCGCATCCACGCCGACCGCGCCAACTCCGTTCTGGAGCTCGAGTGGCCGGACGGCCACATCACGCGCTACGACTTCGAGACATTGCGCTGGCTGTGCCCGTGCGCCTACTGCCGGGGAGAGGCAGGCATTCCGGGCTGGCTCGACTCAAACCCAACACTGACCCCCGCGCAGGTGCAGATCACTGACGTCCAGCTCGTCGGCAGCTATGCACTCCAACCGACGTGGGCCGACGGCCACCACACCGGCTTCTACACGTTCCAACGCCTGCGCGACGAGTGTCCGTGTGACGAGGACAACGAGCGCCGCGCGGGCGCCGCAGGCGTCGCGCGGCGCGCCAGACTCGGCTAGCGAGTCAGCCCGCCGGGCGACTCAAATCAACTCGGCCACGCGCTCACGATTCGCGTACTTTCAGGCGGTTGCCGAGTGGTGCATCGAAGCACCACTCTCAAGCGGTTGAATACCCGATCGCTAGACTGACCGCCCATGGCCGCAATTCGCCAGTACGCCGAGAGCGCAACCACCGTCCCGGGTACGACCGTGCCGCGACGACTGCCAGCGATCCGCGCACGTCGTCGCGAGCGGACGGATATCCCGTACATCAACCGCGAGATGTCGTGGCTCGAGTTCAACGAGCGCGTCCTGTTCGAAGCAGTTGACCAACGCAATCCGCTGCTCGAGCGCGTCCGCTTCCTGGCCATCTTTGCCAGCAACCTCGACGAGTTCTTCCAGATCCGTGTCGCTGGGCTGAAGCAACAGCTCGAGGCCGGTCGATCGAACCCGACGCCCGATGGCATGAGCGCAGCCCAGACGCTTGACGCGATCCGGACGCGGTTGCTGCCGATGGTCCAGATGCACTCGGAGACCTGGGCGCAGGTCCACGAGCAGCTCGCCGAAGATCAGATCCGCATCGTCCGCTACGACGAGCGGCCGGAGCGCCACGTGGAGATGCGTGCGCGCTTCTTCGACGAGATCTTCCCGGTCCTGACTCCACTCGCCGTCGATCCGGGCCACCCGTTCCCATACATCAGCGACCTGTCGCTGTCACTTGCCGTCACGGTGCGCGACCCGGTCACCGACGAGCGACTCTTCGCGCGTATCAAGGTGCCGCCCGTCTTGCCGCGACTCATGGAGGTCGGCGAGCACACCTACGTGCTCCTCGAACAGGTCATCGCCGCCAACCTGGACGCGCTCTTCCCGGGCATGGAGATCCTCGAGCACCACCTTTTCCGCGTGACGCGCAATGCCGATCTCGCGCTCGAAGAGGAAGAGGCGCCGGACCTGCTCGAGGCGATCGTGGAGGAGCTGCGCAAGCGCCGCTTCGGCAACGTCGTCCGGCTCGAGATCGAGCGCTCCATGCCACATACGACGCGAACGCTGCTCATGCGCGGGCTCAACGTCGAAGCACCCGACGTCTACGAGATCTCCGGCATGCTCGACCTGAACGCGTTGCACGCCGTCGCCGATCTCGACGTTCCGACGCTCCACTACTCCGCCTGGCAGCCGGTCGTTCCGCTGCGGCTGGTGCCGACCGATCCTGACGAGGAGGCCGACGTTTTCGCGGCCATGCGCGCCGGTGACATCCTGCTGCACCACCCGTACGAGTCATTCGCCGCGTCCGTGCAGCGCTTCATCGAGCAGGCCGCCGAGGATCCCGACGTCCTGACCATCAAGCAGACCCTGTACCGGACATCTGGCGATTCGCCCATCGTGCGCGCCCTGATCGATGCGGCCGACGCAGGCAAGCAGGTCGTGGTCCTGGTCGAGCTCAAGGCACGCTTCGACGAAGCGGCCAACATCGTCTGGGCGCGCGCACTTGAGCGTGCCGGCGCCCACGTCGCCTATGGCGTGATGGGCCTCAAGACGCACTCGAAGGTCGCGCTCGTTGTCCGTCGCGAAGGCCGCGGCCTGCGCCGCTATGTGCACATCGGCACGGGCAACTACAACAACAAGACCGCCCGCGGCTATGTCGATCTCGGCCTGCTGAGCTGCGACACGGACCTGGGCGCGGACGTCACCGACCTGTTCAACGTGCTGACCGGCCACTCGCGCCAGACGCGCTATCGGAAGCTGCTGGTGGCTCCGGCCATGATCCGTGCAGGCCTGATCGATCTCATCGAGGGCGAGCTGCAGCGGCACAAGCAATTCGGCGACGGCCGGATCGCGATCAAGTGCAACGCCATAGTCGATCCGGCGACGATCGCTGCCCTCTATCACGCCTCTGCCGCAGGCGTGCCAATCGACCTCATCGTGCGCGGCATGTGCTCGGTCCGGCCGGGCGTGCCGGGCGTGAGCGAGACCGTCCATGTGCGCTCGGTCGTCGGTCGCTACCTCGAACATTCACGTGTCTTCCTGTTCGGCCGTGACGAGCGCGAGCAGTTCTTCATCGGCTCCGCCGACATCATGGAACGCAACCTTGATCGACGCGTTGAGGCGCTTACGCCGGTCACCGATCCGGAGAGCCAGGCGCGCTTGCGCACGATCATCGAGGTGATGCTGGCCGATGACCGGCGGGCCTGGCAGCTGGACAACGACGATCGCTGGCGGCGGGTCGAGGAGACGACCACGGAGCCGCGTGGCATCGACACCTTCGAGACGCTCATGAACCTCGCCCGTGCCACGAGCGTGGGGTGACGGGCGCGGCACATAACGAGGAAATCGAGCTCAAATTCTCATTCGCTGACGGACAAGAGCTCAAGGGCTGGCTGGACGGCGCGTTTCCAGAGCGCGGCGACGAGCCCTGGCGAACCCTGGAGATAACCGACCACTACTTCGACACGCCCGACGAGGCCCTCAAGAACGCAGGAGTTGGCGCCCGACTGCGCACTGTTGGCTCAAGCACGACGCTGACGGTGAAGACGACCATCGAGGTCGGCGATGGCTTGCACCGACGCCTCGAGCTCGAGGCGCCGGCGACTCGTTCGCTGGATCCCGGCAAATGGCCGGAGAGCGAGGCGCGCGCGCGCCTCATCGACGTCATTGGTGAACAACGTCTGATCGAGAGCTTCGTCATGGGCCAGCAACGGCGCGAGCGCGCCATCGAGGTTGACGGCACGACCGCAGTCATGTCGCTCGACGAAGGCGAGGTCGACTATCTGGGCATTGCCGCCGGCGAGATGAGCCATCTCGAGGTGGAGCTGCGCGATGGTGACGCGGCCGGCTTGAGCGTCATTGCCCGACGGATTGCCGCGGCCGGGGTGGCCGCGCCCGAGAACCGCAGCAAGCTCGAGATTGCCACGGACATGGTCGAGCGCGCCGCGCGAGTCGCGCCGGAAGACTCATGGGCCGATGCCGCGCGCAAGCTCCTGCGCCGTCACCTGGTGCGCATGCTCGAGCGCGAGAGCGCTACGCGCGCGGGCGACCCGCTCGCGCTCAAGCAGATGCGTGTCGCCACGCGGCGCATGCGCGCTACGTGGCGCGTGTTCGGCACTGCCTTCGCCGGCGGTCACGCGCGCGAATTCGAAGCCAGCCTGCGCCGCGTTGCGGACCTGCTGGGTGCCGTGCGCGATCTCGATGTGTTGCTCGAGACGGTCGAGAAACGAGAGGAAGTAGCGGTAATGCGAGCGAGCTGGCGCGCGCGGCGTGAAATCGCCTACGACGAGCTGACACGCCACGTCGACAGCCGCGGCTACGAGCGCTTCGTCGATGACTTTCTCGAAGGTACTGGCGCGCGCCTTTACTGGCAGCCGGGCAAGCACGCAGGCGACCGCGTCGGGGAAAAGGCTCCGGTGAGCCTGGCTGGCGCTCGCGAACGAATGCTCGCGGCAGCGGCCAACGCCAGTGGCTCTAATGAGGCCGTGGCGTGGCATGAGCTGCGCATCATGGCCAAGCGCCTGCGCTATACGCTCGAGGCATTCCGTGATGTGCTCGACCGGCGCGCGGCGACCGACTTCATCGAACGCCTGCGCGTGCTCCAGGACAACCTTGGCGAGATGAACGACGCGTCGATCGCCGCGCGCGAAGCCGCCACGTGGCTGACCAGTCTCGCGGGCGGCGATGCTCCGCCGGAGCAACGAGTCGCCGTGGCGCGCTACATCGGCCAGTCAGAGTCGGCGGTCGCCAAGGCCCGGTTAGCTTTCGCAGAGCTGTGGCCGCCGCTGGCAGAGAGCGAGATCCCGCCAATCGCTTTGCCCGCTCAGGTTCTCGCCAACTAACGGACTGTTAACGACGCGCTAACGAAAAGCGCAACAAGGCCGGTGAGCATCCGGCCATGGCGGTATTCGACCCAGCCCATGTCACCACGCTGGCGCTCTCGCCAGGGGCCGATGTGTCGTGGCTGGCCTCGTCGGCCGATGGCGTGAGTGCCACTCCTGATCGGGCCGCGTTCCGCAAGCTCCTGCGCGCCACCGGCCCTGCCGTTGTCGTCGTCTGGGCCCCGCCGGCCACGGCCGAGGAGATCGGCGACCTCGCGGCGGCGCGCAGGGTTCGGCGCGATCTGCGCGCAATCCTGATCGACCGACCGGCGGCCGGAGGCGAACGCGTCACGGCGCTGCGCGCCGGCTTTGACGAGGCGCTCGACTCGCGTGTGAACCGCGCCGAGCTGGCGGGCAGGATCGGATTGCTCGGCGAGGAGATACGGCAGCAGATCGCGGCGTGTCGAGTGCAGCTCGGCGCATCCGTCTGGCTCGATCGCGAACGTCGGCAGCTCGTCGTGGCTCATCGACCGATCCACCTCCGACCCCGCGAGTAGGCGTTGCTCGAGGCGCTCGCGCGCGATCCCGGTCGGACGCTCAGCCGCGAGGAGCTGCTCAACGCGGTTGGCGCGGATACCGCGCACGGGGACCTGCGCTCGGTCGATGTCCACATCACCTGGCTGCGCGAAAAGCTCGCACCGGCAGGCGACGGTGCGCCTGTGCTCCAGACGATCCGCGGCGTCGGCTACCGGCTCGAAATCACGCAGCGTTAACGAACCGTTAACAAGCCGCATATGCGGCGTTGACGGACGGCCCGGAACTTGAGAGCCGTCAGAACGGAAAGAGGAGAAGAAACCCAGTGACTAACCACGTCCGCATGGCTACCGCCGTACTCACGGTCGCCGCAATCGTCGCCGCATGCGGTGGCGGCGGAGCGACCACGGCGCCAACGACGCCCGCCGGTGCCGCAACTCCAGTGTCCGGCGCTACGGCGCCCGCGGGCAGCTCAATGACGCTGCCAATCGCCGACTGCCAGCAGGGCAACATCGTCGCCGGCGGCTCGACCGCCATGCAGCCCGTCGTAGAGGCCGCCAAGGAGTCATACGAGGCCGCCTGTGCCGGTTCAGCGATCGACGTCCAGGGCGGCGGCTCAGGCACCGGGCTGACCCAGGTGTCGGCCGGCGCGTTCCAGATCGGCAACTCCGATGTTGACGCGTTCAGCAAGCTCGCAACGCCCGATGCCAGCGCCCTTGTCGATCACCAGGTCCTCAAGCAGGGCTGGCTGATGGTCGCCAACACGGACGTTACCGGCGTCACCAACTTGACGACACAGCAGGCCACGGACATCTGGACCGGCGCGGTCACCAACTGGATGGATGTCGGCGGCCCGGATCTGGCCATTGTGCTGATCATCCGTCCGGACAGCTCTGGCACCCGTGCTACGTTCAGGAAGATCGTTCTGAACGGTGCCACGGAGGCGTCCGGCACCGCATTGACCGAGGACTCCAACGGCGCAGTCACCCAGGCCGTCAACTCGACCCCGGGCGCGACAAGCGTCATTGGCTTCCCGTACTACGAGCAGAACAAGGCCACTCTCCTCGGCTTCCAGCTCGACGGCGTGGACGCCACAGTGGCCAACGTGACCGCCGGCACCTACAAGCTGCAGGCCGTAGGTCACATGTATACCAAGGGCGATCCGACTGGCCTGACCAACTCGTTCCTCGACTTCATGCTCAGCAGCGGCGTCCAGCAGCAGCTCCTGCCGAGCCTGTTCTATGCCCCGGTGCAGTAAAGCTCTAAGGGTCCTCCGATAAGTACCCCTCGCTGCGGGTCCTCCCAGCCCGCAGCAGCTTTTCCACAAGATCAGGGCCGGATAGCCGGCCCTGATCGTTCACGTGCTGGAGCACCGCAACCATGGCTGTAGCCAGCACTACCCAGCGGACCGAGTCGCTCACCGGTAGTCAGTCCGCCCTTGGGCGCCTCGACCTGCCGCGCCGACTCACGCTGCTGGCGGCGATGATCGTGATCCTGCTGGTCTTCCTGGTGCTCGGGTTCGTCGCCTGGAATGGCACACGGATCTTTTTCGCTGGCTTCGGGCTGGCCGACATTCTCAGCACAACCTGGGCGCCGACCGCCGACCCGCCCCAATTCGGCATTCTTCCGTTCATCGCCGGCACCGTTGGAGTTACCGCAATCGCGGCAGTCATCTCCACGCCGTTATCGGTCGGCCTGGCGATCTTCATGTCCGAGATCGCTCCGCGCTGGGCTCGCAACATCGCGCAGCCTGCGATGGAGGTCTTTGTCGGGATCCCGAGCGTGGTCTGGGGCTGGCTGGGCATCACCATCCTGGTGCCCTGCCTGCGCACCAATCTGAGCTGGGCTGGCTTCAACGTCGGCTTCTCGTGGTTCGCTGGATCGCTCGTCCTGTCGCTCATGATCCTGCCAACGATCACGTCGATCTCATATGACGTCATCGCATCGGTCCCACACGAGATGCGCTCAGGCTCAGTCGCCCTGGGCTCAACGCGTTGGCAGACGATCCGGCACGTTGTGCTGCCTGCCGCCACGACCGGCATCGTCACGGCCATCGTGCTGGGCATGATGCGTGCCGCGGGTGAGGCGCTCGCAGTCCAGATGGTCATCGGCAACCGACCGGTGATGCCCACGGGCCTCGCTGATCCGCTCACGACCCTGACCAGCCAGATCACGCTCGATATGGGCAATACCGTCGCGGGTGAGCCATGGAACGAGGCGCTCTGGACGATGGGCCTCGTGCTGCTCCTCATCTCCTTCGCCTTCGTGCTCTTCGTGCGTCGCCTGTCGCGTCGGAATAGCTACCAATGACCGGCAACCGCTCGCTCATATGGGACCGCGTCGCGACCGGCGTCTTCTGGATCCTTGCGACGTTTGTCGTCGCCGTCCTGGGCGCGATCATCGTGCACTTCCTGCTCGCATCGATCGGCACCTTGTCACTCGAGTTCCTGACCAGCAGCCCCAGCCGTACGGAGCTTGGCGGAGTCGGCCCGATCATCTGGAACTCGTTCTACATCCTGGTCCTGACACTGCTCATCACCGTTCCCCTTGGCACGATCGGCGGCATCTATATGGCCGAGTACGCCGGCGACGGCCGCATCCCAAACCTGATCCGCCTATCACAGGAGCTGATCAGCAGCGTTCCGTCGATCGTCGTGGGCTTGTTCGGCCTGGCGCTCTTCGTGATCGCCTTTGGCTGGAGCTTCAGCGCCCTGTCAGGAGCAATGGCCCTGACCGTCTTCAACCTGCCTTTGATGATGCGCCTGTCCGAGCAGGCCATGCGCGCTGTGCCGCAGGACGAACGGGATGCCAGCCTCGCACTTGGCGCGTCCAAGTGGCAGACGATCCACCATGTCGTGCTGCCACTGGCAATTCCGGGCATCGTCACCGGCATCATCCTGACCGCCGGTCGCATCTTCGGCGAGGCTGCCGCGTTGATCTTCACCGCCGGACTGTCGACGCCCTCCAACTACGACTTCACCAACTTCAACCTGGCTGATCCGCGCTCGCCATGGAGCCCCTTCCACTCCGCGACGACGCTGTCGGTATACATCTGGAAGCTGAACTCAGAAGGCTTGGGCAGCTACGTTCGCCAGATCGCAGACGCGTCGTCGGCCATCCTGATCATTGCCGTCCTGCTCTTCAATCTCGGCGCCCGTTTGCTGGGTCGAACTCTTCAGCGCCGTAGTACCGGAAGTCGATGATGTCCATGGAGAACGAAATGGCTATCGCTCAACCTGTTGCAAAACCTGTCCCACAATCCGCCACCCCACCAATAGGCATCCAGGTCGAGGTCCGGCCGGAGGCAACGGAGAGCGTTGCTGGCAACGAGACTCGGATCGCGGTCAGAGACCTGAGCGTCTACTACGGCGCGAAGCGAGCGGTGCGCGAAGTGACGCTGGACATCCCGGCCAACGCCGTGACAGCTTTTATCGGTCCGTCCGGCTGCGGCAAGAGCACCATCCTGCGTTGCTTTGACCGGATGAACGACCTCATCCCGAGTGCCCGCATCGAAGGCCAGATCGTGCTCAACGGGCAGGACATCTACGCGCCGAACGTGTTGCCGGTCGAAGTTCGGCGTCGCGTCGGCCTCGTGTTCCAGCGGCCCAATCCGTTCCCGATGACCATCTTTGACAACGTCGCATACGGCCCACGACGACACGGCCAGGGCGACAAGAAGGCTCTCGAGGAGCTCGTCGAGCGTTCGCTCCAACGTGCCGCGCTGTGGGACGAAGTGAAGGACGACTACAAGAAAAAGTCGGGTTTGGCGCTTTCCGGCGGCCAGCAGCAGCGTTTGTGCATCGCGCGGACGCTGGCAACGGAACCGGACGTGATCCTGATGGACGAACCCGCGTCATCGCTCGACCCCATCTCAACGCTCAAGATCGAAGACTTGATCCACGAGCTGCGCGAGCGATACACGATCGTCATCGTCACCCACAACATGCAGCAGGCCTCGCGGGTCAGCCAGATGACGGCGTTCTTCACCGTGGGTGAGGATCGCGCGGGCTATCTCGTCGAATTCAGCCCGACAGCCGCCATTTTCACAAAGCCCAAAGAGCAGCTGACCGAGGACTACGTCTCCGGTCGCTTTGGTTGAGGTACACCGCGATGGACGAGGAACAGCACGACCCAGAGCGGACGCCAACCGCCGATCACGACGTCATCGACGCGCAGGTGCGAGTCATCCTCGACGACGCCGAGCGGGATTCGGCGTCCACGGCAGGTACCGCGTCGAACGGTGGCGCATGGGTCCGCAGCCGCAACGGCCTCGATCGCGCCGAGCGCGAGATCAAGGACGAGGTGCTGCGCATGGGCAGCCTCGTGGCTACCCAGATCGAGGCCGCGATCGCGTCACTGTCCGCACACGATGCGGAACGCGCGATGGCCGTGATCATGGGCGACGGCCGGATCAACGAGGCACAGCGCCATTTGTCGTCGCTCATCCAGACGACGATTGCCACCCAGAACCCTGTCGCACGCGACCTGCGCCTGTTGCTCTCTCTCGACCACGTCACGTACGAGCTCGAGCGCATCGGCGACCATGCTGGCTCAGTCGCCAAACAGGCACGCAAGCTCGCACCGGAACCGCCGCTGCGTGACTACGTCAAGCTGCCTCGGATGGGCATGCTCGCCGCCGAGCAGGTCCGCGGCGTGCTGCGCGCGCTGGTCGAGCTGGACGAGGCGGCGGCGCGCCAGGTGGCCGTTCGCGATGACGACATCGACGATCTCTACCACTCACTCTTCGCCGAGATTATCGATCTGATGCGTCAGGATCCAGCCAACGTCGAGCGCGGCACGCGGATCCTGTTTGCGGCGCACTACCTCGAGCGTATCGGCGACCGCGTCACCAATATTGCCGAGGACGTCGTCTTCCTGGCCACCGGCGATGTCGAGGACCTCAACCCCTGATCGACACCTTTATGGGAGCGAAGCGCGCAACATTGCAGATCGGTTGAACACGGCCCCAGGCAAATGTCGGGAAGACCACTGTCAGACTGACAACTTTGCAGATTGACTGCCAAAGATGTCGGCTCGCGCGTTCCAGACGGCCAAGCTGCTGCCCTTGGCGCCGAAAGCTGTGCAACTGATCTGCAATCAGGTCACGCCCGCGGCCTGCGCTAGCACCCCACAATTCGGACCGGCGCCTGATCGGCAGTTTCGATCGCGGTGGTCCGAAGCTTCGCTGACAACAGTGCGCGCGCAGCCCTACGCTATGGACGATGGATCTGCCGGACGAGGTCGCTGAGCTCGAGCTGTACCTGCTCCGCCACGCTCACGCCGGCGACGCAGCAAAGTGGGATGGACCCGACTTCGAGCGCCCATTGAGCCCAAAGGGGCGACGCCAGGTGGCGCGACTCGGGGCGTTCCTGGCCGAGCGCGGATTTGCGCCCGATGCGATCGTCACCAGCCCAAAGCTCCGCGCTCGTCAGACTGCCGAGCTATTTGCGGATGCGATCGGCATTGCCGTTTCGATCGACGAGCGGCTCGGCGGTCCGATCGATGCCAATGATGTCGGGCAGATCGTTGAGCACGTCGGCGGCAACAGCGTCGTGCTCGTCGGCCACGATCCGGATTTCAGCGAGCTGGCTGGATCGTTGTCGGGCAGCGAGTACCTGCCCATGCGCAAGGGCTCCTTTGTCAGGATCGACATGGCGCTCCCGGTCCAGCCCGGCGGCGGGGTTCTACGCTGGCTGCTGCCGCCTGAGCTCGTCAACGACCGCGGCTGATCCCAAGCGCTGCTAGGTAGGCTGTGCCGCCGGCATACTGACGAAAAAGCTGGATCCGGATCCCTCCTCGCTCTGGACCCAGATGTGGCCGCGATGGCGATCAACGATGTGCCGCGCGATCGACAGGCCCAGGCCCGTGCCGCCACGGCCTCGGGAGCGCGCACGGTCGACCTTGTAGAAGCGCTCGAATATGCGGTTTCGATCTGCGCTCGGGATGCCCGGTCCGTGGTCGCGCACCTCGACAAGGACGTTTTCCTCGTCGCCGCGCACGTGGACAAGAACCTCGCTGCCGGCCGCTGAGAACTTGATCGCGTTGTGAATCAAGTTCGTCAGCAGCTGACCCAGGCGATCCTCGTCACCCACCACGACGGTCGCCCGACCGGGCTCGATTTCAGTTCGCAGGCTTACGTGCTGGCGCTCCGCGTAAACCCGTAATCGGTTGATTGCCTCTTCCGCCACGCGCGCCAGGTCCACATCGTCGTGGCGCATTGGCGCGTCGCCCTGCTCGATTTTGGCCAGATCGAGCAGCTCGTTGACCATCTGCACGAGGTGGCCCGTCTCGACGTCGATCTTGGAGATCGAATCGCGAACGCGCACCGGGAGCTCCGTCCGCTCCGCTTCGAGCATCAACGATTCCGTCAGCAACCGAACCGTGCTCAATGGAGTGCGCAGCTCGTGCGACAGGTTGCCCACAAACTCGGTCCGAATTCGGCGCAACCGGATCAGCTCCGAAACGTCCGTTAAGGCGATCCACACGCCACCGTCGTCTGCCTCCCAGACGTGCAGCGACAGCGTTTTGGGCGGCTCACCCGAAAGGACGTACTCGGACGAGGCGTGGCCGTCGCGGCGCGCCTCCGCGACAACATCCTCGACGCTGTGGTCGAGAAACGCCTCGAGCATGCTTTTGCCTACCAGGCCACGCAGGCGCCAGCCGAGCAGATCAGCTGCCGAGCGATTGGCGGAGTCCACGCCTCCGTCGGAATTGATGCGCACCAGGCCGATGCCCATCTCGTCCGCGGGTTCGAGCTGCTCGCCGAGCTGCGTCACGCTTGGACCGGGTCGTTCTGGTGGCGCAGCGTTCGCCTCGTCACCAGCTGCATGCGATCCCGCATGGATGATCGAGCGCCGTCCGAGAGCTACCCCAAAGAGAAGCCCGATGACTGCCGCGCCCGCGGCCAACAGCCAGAACTCGATCGGCACGCGGCGA
>JBBQEC010000022.1:0-17136 GCA_038320305.1 Candidatus Limnocylindrales bacterium
GATATGGGTTGATCGAGTTCACGAGGGTCGCTGACTGGCCCCCGTCGGCATCATCGCTGACAAGGGCTCGTACCGCGCTCAGCGCAGCGTCGAAGTTGCCATTGACTGCGACGACTTTGGCCCCGGCCGCCTGCGCCTGGAGCAGCTTGCCGGCGGCGATCTGGCCGTCAGGGATGACGACGACGACCTCGAGCCGTACCGCGGCGCCATATGCAGCTGCCGACGCGGCGGTATTGCCGGTCGAGGCGCAGATGATCGCGCGTGCCCCCTCCTCCATCGCCTTTGCCACGGCCACGACCATGCCGCGATCCTTGAACGATCCGGTCGGATTCATGCCTTCGACCTTCAGGTAGAGCAGCGGGCAGCCGATCACTCGGCCCAGGTTGCGGGCATGGACGAGGGGGGTGTAGCCCTCGCCGAGGGTGATTTTTGGCGTCGAGCTGCTGATCGGCAGAAATGCCGCGTAGCGCTCCATCAGCCGAGGCCGGGCATCGGCTGTCGTGTGCTGCTGACGCATGAGGCGCAGCACGTCGCTCATGCGCATCTAGGAACTCTCAGTCCACGGCATGAGGAGATTGTCACGGACGCGAGGCCAGACCGCTCAATCATGCGCAGTACAGCCGTGTGTCCTACGTGCGGCGCACGCGTGGCGGCGTCGCGCATCTTGCCGCATCGGGCGGGGCGCCTCGCCCGTTAAACTCGCGCCCAATGGCCGCAATCACGACCAACCGCGTCTTCTCCGGGGTCCAGCCGTCGGGCTTGCCACATCTGGGCAACTACCTCGGCGCATTCCGTAACTACATCGCGCTCCAGGAGGACGGTGATGCGATCTATTGCATCGTCGACTACCACGCGCTGACCTCGACTCACGATCCGGCGCGGATCCGGACCAACACCCACGACATGGCGCTGACGCTGCTCGCGCTCGGACTGGATCCCAACCGCGCGACTCTCTTCCGCCAGTCGGACCGGCCCGAGCACGCCGAGCTGGCGTATCTGCTTTCGACGGTGGTGCCCGTCAGCTGGGTCGAGCGCACGCCGAGCTTCAAGGAAAAGGTGCGCGACCAGCCCGACGACGTGAACCATGCTCTGCTGACGTATCCGGTCCTGCAGACGGCAGACATCGCCATCTACCACGCCCGGCGAGTCCCGGTCGGCAAGGACCAGGCGGCACATCTAGAGCTCGCGCGCGAGATCGTCCGCGCGTTCAACCGACGCTACGGCGAGTACTTCGTCGAACCGGAGGCAGTCTTCACCGACTCACCCGTGATCCTGGGCACGGACGGCGTGCAGAAGATGTCCAAGTCGGTCGGCAACACGATCGAGATCCTGGCCGACGAGGATGTCATCAGGCGCCAGGTGATGAGCATGGTCACCAATACGCAGCGCATCAAGCGCACCGATCCGGGCCGGCCCGAGGTGTGCAACGTGTGCCAGATGCATCGCTTCTTTGGCACGGATTACGAAACGATCTGGGACGGCGAGCGCACCGCGCGGACGGGCTGCGTCGATACGAAGAAGCTGCTTTCCGAGCGGATCCTCGACTACTTCGCTGAAGCGCGCGAACGCCGACGCGAGCTCGAGGCACGGCCCGAATACGTCGAGGAAGTGCTCCGCGCAGGCGCCGACAAGCTCGCGCCGATGGCAGCCGAGACGCTCGGTGCAGTGCACGATCTGATGGGCCTCTCGCCGCGCAAGTGACCCGACCCGCGTCCGGCACCTGATGACCGCCTTTACCAGCTATCTGCCAGCGTAGACTCAGCGCGCGATGGAGATCCAGCTGCCGGAGTCCGAGCGTCGCTGGCTACACGCCGCGCTCGTCCTGGGAACGCTCGTTCTGGCGATGGTTCTCGTTGGCCAGATCGCCGTAGTCCTGTCGTTCTTCAGCGACCTGCTGCTGACGCTTCTGCTGGCGTGGCTGTTGGCTTTCATGCTCGCGCCGCTCGTCGGCATCCTCGACCGCGCCCTCCCAAAGCTGCCCAGGGTCTTTGTCGTGGGCGGGGTCTACCTGGGCATGTTTGTGATTCTCAGCTGGATCGCGCTGGTCGTGGCCGGCAACCTGGCCTCGTCGATCACAGGCTTCGTGAGCCAGCTGCCCACGTTCCAGGCACGTTTGCCTGAGATCCTGGCACCGATCCAGAACGCACTCAACTCGCTGGGCTTCCAGGTCGACGCCGTGCAGGCCGCCAAGGACATCCTCGACAACCTGGGCAACCTTGGTGGCAACCTCGTCGAGCCACTCACCGGCGTCGCTCTGTTCAGCCTGGGCATCGTGGGCAACCTGCTCATCGTGATCTTCCTGTCGCTCTTCATCCTCCTCGACAAGGACCGCATCCTGGCCTATCTGAACCGCCTCATCCCGCCGCGCTACAGCAATCAGGCCAACCTGTTCGAAACCAGCGTGTCCGCCTCGTTTGGTGGCTTCATCCGCGGCCAGTTCATCCAGGGCCTGATCTACGCCGGTGTCGCCGCGTTCGCGAGCCTGGCCTTTGGGCTCGACTTCCTGCCTGCATCAGCGGCCCTAGCGGGCGTGCTGCAGGCCATCCCGTTCTTCGGTCCGTTCGTCTCCTGGGCGCCGCCTGTGATCGTGGCCGTGTTGACCAAACCGGACGTTGCGCTGCCCACGCTGATCGTCATGCTGATCGGCTGGTTCATCGTCATGAACATCGTTCAGCCACGCGTCATGTCCCATGCCATCGGCCTGCATCCGGTCGTCGTCCTCGTGTCCGTCCTCGTCGGCATCAAGATCGCAGGCATTGCCGGAGCGGTTTTCGCCCTCCCCTTCGCGGCCGTCCTGGCCGCGTTCTTCCAGCACTTCCTCTCGCACAACATCCGCGCCCCGAGCGATGTCACGACGCGGGCAGCGAAACGCGTCGGCGAACGCGAGGGTCGCGCCGTCCGCGTACCCAAACCGCCTGCGGTCGGGGCGCCCGGCGCTAAGAAGGCCACGGACGAGGAAGCCGACGAGCCCGCGCCGGCTTCTGGCTCAACGCCCCCACAGGCCGAACCTACCGCGTAGCGGCTGCTGCCAGCAAGCCGACGACGGCCCAGATGCCCCACGGACGTCGCCTCATGCCCGTGTCGCGGCGGTGCCGGACTGGCCCGGAATCCCCGATATTTCGGAAGAGTGTTCGCGCTCGCGGACCCGATCCGCGCGGCTCGCCACAGCGTCGAGCCGGACGATGTATGGCGCCGCGCCCAGCCGGACAAGGATCTCCCGCGTCGACACCACGGCTGCCTGCACGTCAGGCTCAGCGGGATCGAGGACGGTAACCATGTCGATGCCGGTCAGCGCCTCTTCCCAAACGATGTGCAGGTTGCGCCAGCCATCGAGCGCAGTCTTATACAGCGCGTGCGCCTCGGCGGCGCGGCCTTCGAGAGCGGCCTCCGCCGCGGCCAACGTGGCTCGCCGGACGTCGATGACCGGGCCGTGGAAACCGGTCGCATCAAGATCGGCCATGTCGAGGCGCAAGGCGGCAAGGTCACCGTCCCAGATCGCCTGACGGCCGGCCTCGTACAGGCTCGCCGGGGCCTGGCTCAGCCAAAGTTGCGCCGCCTCGCGCCAGTACTCGCGCGCCTGGGCGGTCCGACCCGCGGCCTGGGCAACGTTGGCCTTGGTGTCGAGAACGGGCACGACCAGATGAGGATCCCCGTGCTCTTCGACAAGACGATCTAGCTCGGCCAAATCCTCGTCTTGCTGCTCGCCACGCGCCGCGCGGATGATGTCGTAGTTGCTCGTGAGCCAGACGCGGCCGGAGATGTCGAGATCCTGTTCCAGCACAGCGCGGACCTCAGCCAGGGCCTCGTCCCAATCGCCCACGAGGAAGCCTGTGTAGCACAGGTTGTTGACGAACTGGAGCATCAGCGCCAGCTGGCCAGTTCGCTTGGCCAGGGCCAAGCCTTCGCGATACCTGTCGAGTGAAACGGAGTTATCGATCTCGCTCAGGTGAAAGCCCTCTATGACCAGGGCGATGGCAAGAGTCTCGTTCAGGTCACGCTCGCGCGCGATGTCGCCGCCCGCCCGGATCAGGGCGATGCCCTCTCTCAGTCGGCCCATGCCGGCCAGGGCGTTCCCCTTGGACACCAGGCCGCGCGCTACGAGGGGCACGAGATTGAGCCGCTCAGCTGCCTCGAGCGCCTCGTCAGCGACCTCGACGGCGCCGTGACTCCCTTTGCCCTGGCTCAGCGACCGTGCCAGGTGCAGGCGCATCTCGATGGTTGTCTCGTCCGGCCACAGGTCGGCGAAGTCCGTGATCGCCACCTTGAGCAAGTCCTGCGCGGCCTGATCCTTGCGGTCGTTGAGCAGATCCCACGCGAGTCCTGCGGTTGCTTGGGCCGCTCCAGTGCGATCGCCCAGCTCCTGGTAGACCTGCAACGCGGCGGTGAAAAAGCCGGCCGCCTTGGCATGGCTGGGCAGGACCGTATCCGATCGACCGGCCTTAATCATCAGCTCGGCCTTGTCCACGGGGTCGTCCGTTACCTGCACGGCCTGCTCGAGGAACGTAACCGCCTGGGCGTGAGCACCTAGCGCCACGGCACGCTCGGCGGCCGCCCGAAGAGCGACGCGCGCCTGGGCGGCGAGGGCGTCCGCCTCGGCCGGCTCGGCGGCATTGTGACGCGCAGCCAAATAGTGGCCGGCGAGTGCGCTGGCAAGCTCGTCCGATCCGAGCTGTTCCAGGTACCGCGCCGCCGCCACGTGACGTTGCTTGCGGTCCTTCTTGGACAGCGTGTTGTATGCGACCTCACGAATGAGGGCCTGGACGAAAGTGTACTGACCGTGCTCGGCGGACCGGGTATCGACGCCGCGCATTAGGATCTCTCGCCGAGTCAGCACCTTCAGCCGTTCAGTCAGGTCCGCCTCCGGGACACCGGAAACTGCCGCTAGTCCGGCCGCGGCGAACGTCTGACCGAGAACGGCAGCGTCCTGGACGAGCAAGCGATCTGATGGCTCAAGGCTGTCGAGGCGCGAGGCGATGAGCGCAGTCAGCGTATCTGGTACCGCCAGCGAGGTCAGATCCCCTGTCGGCGCGTAGGCCCCTTCGCGAACGACCAGTCGCCCGTCCGATACGAGCATGCGCACCGTCTCGACGGCATAAAGCGGAATGCCGTCGGCACGGCCGACGATCGCGGCAACGGCCGATTCGGCCAGGCCCGGGACCAAGCCGGAGAGAAGGTCACCCATGTCCGGCTCGCTGAGCGGCTCCAGGTAGAGCGACGTGAAGCTGCGTTTGGCGGCACCCCAGCCCTCCCGTCGGTCGAGAAGCTCGGGCCGTGACAGAGAGACGATGTAGATCGGATGACCGCGGCTCCACTCGAGCAGATGGTCGATGAAGTCGAGCAGACCGGCGTCTGCAAAATGGGTGTCCTCGAAGACGAGGGTCACGGTGCCACTTTCGGAGATCCGCTCGAAGAACGTTCGCCATGCGCTGAAAAGCTCTTCCGCAGCCACGTTGGCGTCAATCCCAAGCAGGGTCAGGAGCGCTGGTTCGATCCACGCCCGTTCGGCCCCATCTGCGATCCAGTGCGCCACTGTCTCGCGGACCTTGTGCCTCGTCGTCGCCTCGTCGTCGCCTTCAACCAGGCCGCATCGCCCACGGATGATCTCGCCGAGCGCCCAGAAGGTGATGCCCTCGCCGTAGGCAGGCGAGCGGCCACTGTGCCAATACGTTGTCTCGACCAACCCGTCGACGTATTTCAGAAACTCCCACGCCAGGCGCGACTTGCCGATCCCTGCGGGACCCATCACGGACACCAGACGCGCCTTCTCTTCGCGCCCGGTGGCGTGGAACAGGTCCTTGAGCAGGCGCAGCTCGTCCGCGCGGCCGACGAATGGGGCCTCGAGGGCCTCACTCCGATTGCGTCCGCCACGTTCGGCGACAACTCGCGTCGCTCGCCATGCTGCAACCGGCGCTTGCTTGCCCTTGAGCTCCTGCTCGCCCGCCGGCTCATATGCAATCGCCTCAGACGAGGCGCGCATGGTTGACTCGCCAACGAGTACGCTGCCTGGCGAAGCCACCGACTGGAGTCGCGCCGCCGTGTTGACCAGATCTCCCGCCACGAGGCCCTGGTTGGTTGCCCCGACGGTTACGGCCGCCTCACCGCTGAGCACACCACTGCGCGCCTCGATTCCGGGCGCGATCGTCGTCACGGAATCCACGAGGTCGAGCGCGGCGCGCACAGCTCGCTCTGCGTCGTCTTCGTGCGCAACTGGCGCTCCCCAGACGGCCATCACGGCGTCGCCGATGTACTTCTCGATCGTGCCGCCATAGCGCTCGACAATCTGCGCACACAGCTCGAAGTAGCGCGAGAGCGTTTCTCTGACTTCTTCCGCATCGCGCTGCTCGGCAAACGGGGTAAAACCGACGATATCGGCAAAGAGAACGGTCACGAGGCGACGCTCGGCGCTAGGCGCGGCCACCGTCGGTGGTCCAGCCAACTGTGGCAGCGATGGCGAGGACGCTGCGGGTAGGAGCGTGCCGCATTCGTTGCAGAACTTGGCCCCGGGCTTGTTCGTCGCGCCGCAGGTCGGGCAGCCGGCTGCAAGCGGTCCGCCGCACTCGTTGCAGAACCTGGAGCCTGGCGCGTTCTCCGCCGCGCAGGTTGGACAGATCACATGATCACTCTAAGCCCCCAGTTGCCAGCCCCGAGGCTACCTTCATGTGGTTCGGCTCCGCGATGATGCGAGGGCATCGGCGGCCCCGCTCAGGATGAGATGGTCGCCGGGCTGCAGCACGCGACTGGCCGGCGGGTTGGTTTCGTATTCCTGCGGTCCGTGCGTGACGGCCAGGACATGCACGCCTCTACCGGCCAGCTCGCCCACAGTCTGACCGGCAATCTCGTCGTCGGGCGCCGTTTCGTACTCCTCGATCGAGAACGAGAGCTGCCCGTGGGACATCGCAAAGTCGAGGAAGTCGGCGACGCGTGGACGCGTGGCGAGCTCGGCGATCAGGCGGCCCGCGCGGCTGTACGGCGAGACGACGCGGTCCGCGCCGGCCTGAGTCAGCTTGGCCTCCGATTGCTGATCGTTGGCCCGCGCGACGATGAACAGGTCCGGGTTAAGGGCGCGCGCCGAGAGTGTCACGTAGACGTTGTTGGCATCCGAATCCATGGTTGCGATCAGGCCGCGCGCCCGTTCGATGCCGGCCGCCTGCAGGATTTCGTCGCGTGTCGCATCGCCAGCCACGATGAGGCGACCATCTACGGACGCACGCTCGAGCGAGGCCTGATTGATGTCGATGACGACGAACGCCAGGTCACTGTGATCGAGCTCACGGGCGGCGGTGCTGCCTACCCGGCCGTAGCCGCACAGGATGTAGTGGTGTTCCAATGACCGCACCGCGTCTGCCATGCGTCGCTCCTCCCGCCTGCCGCTGACAACCTCAGCGATGAAAGACTCGGCCACGATGCCGACCGTGCCGAAGATGATTACGACGCCGGCAATCGACAGGATGCCCGTCCATGTCCGACCGGCCGCGTCGAGCTCGCGCACTTCGCGGAATCCGGTCGTGGTCAGGGTAATCACGGACATGTACAGGCCGTCGCCGAGCGACCAGCCTTCGAAGATCACGTAACCCACGGCACCGACCACGGCGATGGAGCCGAAGACGAGGGCCCACGCCAGTCCCAACCGCAACAGCGAGCGCCTACCGCTCGGCCTTTGGCGGAGCACCTCAAGGCTGCCGCTCACGTCCGCGGCCCATCAACGGCCACTGCCTGCGCAGCGAGACGGCCGGGCAGGCCCGTCACGCCGCCACCCGGATGAGCGCCGGAACCGCACAGGTAAAGGCCATCGAGCGGCATCCGATAACGGCCCAGGCCATGGAGCGGACGCCACTCGAACCACTGGTCGAGGGCCACCTCAGCGTGCATCGGGTGGCCGCCCCGCGCGCCATATTCGCGCTCGATATCGAGTGGCGTCATGACCTCGCACCGGTCGATCAGCTCGCAGAAGCCTGGGGCGTATTCCTCGATCGTGCCGGTCACGATGTGGCCCAGCTCTGCGCGCCGCTCGTCCCAGGTGCCTCGGGCGAGTTCGCGCGGAAAGGCCTGGGCGACGACGTTCATTACGTGGCGCACCTTGGGGGCGCGGCCGGCATCGACGAGCGTTGGATCGATCAGTGAAGGGATCGTGATCTCGAGCAGCGGTTGCTCGGCGATCTCACCGTGACGCGCCGGCCGTGCGGCAAGATCGAGGTAGCGCATCGACGGTGCGATCAAGACGCGGCCACGGAGCCGCCGCGCGTCGTCGAACGCGGCCGGGAAGACAGGCAGGGCGCGGAGCCCGTAGCTGACGCGTGCCGTCGCGCCGTCCTGACGGATGTTGGAAGCGCGCCACGACAATCGCGGCCCGAGCACTTCCGGCTCGAGCAAATCGAGCAGCGTCGTCTTGGGATCGAGCCCGGATACGACGACGGACGCGTCTATCTCTTCGCCATTCGCGAGCGTCACTCCGACCGCTCGCTCACCGGCGTGCCTGACGCGCGTGACGCGCGCGGCGGTCCGGATCTCGCCACCCTTCTCCTTGATCGCCCCCGCCAACGCCTCGGATACGGCCCGCTGACCGCCGCGCGCAAACACGGCCTGAGCGGCAAGGCCGCCAGCGCTGGTCGCGGCCTCCGTGATCAGCACGCCGGACGTCCCGGGCGCGCGCGGGCCAAGTGCCGTGTACAAGACGCCACGCGCTGCGATCGCCGCGCGCAACGCGTCTGACTCGAACCAGTCCGCGGCGAGATCCGCGACAGCCATCGGCATGTGCCGAAGCAGCTGCGGATCCAGGCGCGCAGCTCCCGCGACGGAGCGGATCGAGGCGCCCAGTGATGAGGCGGCCAGATCTGCCGGAGCTCGACGCAGCATCGGAGCCAGGCTGCGGCCGAGCGATCGCAGGCGCGCGTCGGCATCCGCGTACCTCTCTGCGTCGCGAGCGCCGACGAGCGGGTTGTCGGCCAGCTCCTTGACGGTCGCGGCAACGTCACCCCACAGAGTCAGGCCGCGACCGTCGGATTGAGGCGCGAACGTGCGCGCGTCCGATTGGACGAGTCGCAGCCCATGACGGCGCAGGCCCAGCTCGCGCGCAACGGCAGGCGACAGCCGACCAACCGTGCCCGCCATCTCGGCCATTCCGCCAATCGACTCGCGCGCCTCGAGGACGAGCACGTGCAAACCGGCGCGGCCCAGATAGGCCGCGCACACCAGTCCGTTATGGCCGCCGCCGATCACGGTCGCGTCGTATGTCACGCGGCCGCCTCTGCGACCTTGACGCCGGCGCGGCGCCGGGCACCTAGCACCGCGACGGCCGCGTTGCGCCCCGGCGCGCCCGAGATTGCGCCGCCCGGATGGGTCGACGAGCCGCACAGCCAGAGATCGCGAACGGGCGTCGCGTAGCCCGCACCGATCATTGGCCGGCCGCTGAAGAGCTGTTCGAGGAGCAGCTCGCCCTGGAAGATATTGCCTTCGGTCAAGCCGAAAGTGCGCTCGATGTCAAGCGGCGTGAGCACCTGTCGGCCCACCACGAGGCCGGGCAGATCCGGAGCGTATCTGGCGATAGTCGCCTGGACGTTGTCGCCGAATGCCTCGCGCTGGTCGTCCCAGGTGCCCTCGGCGAGCACGTACGGCGCGTACTGGACGAAGCAGGCCATGACGTGCTTGCCTGGCGGCGCTACCGATGGATCGATGGCGCTGGGAAAACCCAGGTCGATGTACGGAGCACGGGAAAATCGGCCGTCGACCGCGTCGTCGTAGGCGCGCTCGACGTAGTCGATCGAGGGCGAGATCGAGACCATGCCGCGGTAAACATCCATGTTGCCGGGTGGCGCACAGGTGAAGGCCGGTAGTCCGCTGAGGGCGAAGTTGACCTTGCCCGAAGAGCCGCGAAACTTGTATGCGCGCACCGCGCTGTCGTCGTCGGCGCTCAACGTCCCGGGCTCGAGCAGGCGGCCGAGTGTCGTTCGGACGTCGGCGTTCGAGACCACCACTCGAGCCGCGATCTCTTCGCCTGACTCGAGCACAACACCGGTCGCCCGTCCGTTGCTCGTCACGATTCGTGCCACGGGCGCGGAGACCCGCAGCTCCGCGCCGGCCTCGCTGGCAACCGCCGCGATCGCGCCCGAGATCGCGCCGGTGCCGCCCACCGGCAAGCCCCAGGCGCGGTACTCGCCGTCGACCTCGCCCATGTAGTGATGGAGCAGGACGTAGGCCGAACCGGGCGTCCGCGGCGATAGAAACGTGCCGATGATGCCGCTCGCGGACAGCGTCGCACGGAGCGGCTCCGACTCGAACCACTGGCTGACGAAGTCCGCCGCGCTCATCGTCAGGAGCTGGATGAACGCGGTCTGCTGTGCCTCGGGTAGCGCAGCAAAGCGCCGCGCGAAGCCGGCCAGGCCAACCAGGCCACGCGGGTCACGCGGACCGCCGAAGCCAGGTGCCGCCTCGCCAAGGAACGGCTTGACGAAGCGCGCCATCTCGGTCATCAGCAACGCGTACTCCTCGTACGCCTCGGCATCACGCCTGGAATGGCGCCGGATCTCGCGCACGGTCGTGGCGTGGTCGTCGACTCGCCACAGGTAGCCGCCGTCGTCGGTCGGAGTCAAAGTGCCGTCAACCGGGAGCACGGCGAGTCCGTGACGAACGAGATCGAGCTCGCGGATGATCTCCGGCCGCAGCAGCGACACGACATACGACGCGACGCTGAATTTGAAGCCCGGAACGACCTCTTCTGTCACGGTTGCGCCGCCCAGGATGTGGCGCCGTTCGAGGACGACGACTCGGAGACCAGCCCGGGCGAGATAGGCCGCGCAGGTCAGGCCGTTGTGCCCGCCGCCGATGATCACAGCGTCGTACGGCTTCCCTCGTCCTCGTGCCACAGCAGTACTGTATCGAGTGCTGGCCGCTGCCCAGGCCCCCTGCGGTCCTCGATTTATCCTAGGTTGCCCAAGCGGTAGGAATTCTTAAAATGGAAGTATGAAAGCCGTTGTGTCCGAAAAGGGCCAGGTGACGATCCCGAAGCCGCTGCGAACCAGGCTCGGAATACGACCAGGCGTCGTGCTGGAGTTCGAAGCGGAAAACGGTCGTCTGGTCGCCAGCAAGACCGAGCGGCGGGATCCGGTCGACGAGGTGTGGGGCACGTTGGATCTGGGAATGCCTGTCGACGACTTCATCGAGCAGCTCCGCGGACGCTGAGTGATTACGGCTGTCGACTCGAACGTACTTTTCGACGTTTTGTCGGCTGACGTCGTGCATGGTGCGGCATCGCGTTCAGCCCTGAGTCGGAGCCTCCACGAAGGCGCACTGATCGCATCCGATTGCGTCTGGGCAGAGCTTGCCGCTGCATTTCCTTCAGCCGACGTCCTGGCATCAACGATGGCACGACTCGGGGTCAGTTGCGTGGCCATGGACGAGACGGCAGCGGTCGCTGCGGGTCGCGCCTGGCGCTCATACCGTGACGCGGGCGGAAGACGCGGGCGCATCTTGACCGACTTCCTCGTCGCGGCCCATGCGCTCGTTCACGCGGATCGTCTGCTCACCCGGGACCGTGGCATCTACCGGACACATTTCGCCGATCTCGTCGTGCTGGATCCAAGCGCGTCGTGAGCATCGGGTCGCCGCTCGATTCACGAACGCAGGTGCTCAATCGCAAGCGCGCGTGGCGCGACTGGTCCGGCTACCTCGCCGCGAGCCAGTACGACCACCTGCACATCCACGAGTACGTGGGCATTCGCCACGCCGCGGCGCTGATCGACGTGTCGCCGCTCTACAAGTACGCCCTGCGAGGTCGGGACGCGGTACGCCTGATCGATCGCGTCATCACCCGTGACGCGACGAAGATCAAGCCCGGCCAGGTCGTCTACACACCGTGGTGCGATGAGCACGGCAAGGTCATTGACGACGGCACGATCGCGCGCCTCGACGACGACACTTTCCGCTGGACCAGCGCCGAAGCGCATCTCCGCTGGCTCGGCCAGAATTCACGCGGCCTTGATGTCGAGATTCACGACATCAGCGAGTCGATAGCGGCGATAGCGCTCCAGGGACCGCTTGCGCGCGACGTACTGTCGGCGGCGACTGGCATCGACTTGACCGACCTGCGCTTCTACCACCGCCGGTCCGCACACCTGGGCTCGGTGGCGGTCGACATCAGCCGCACTGGGTATACCGGCGATTTGGGCTACGAGCTGTGGTTCGACGCCAGGCAGGCCAAGGACGTTTGGGATTGCCTGATCGATGTCGGTCGGCCTTTCGCGATTCGCCCGGCCGGCATGCTCGCCCTCGACATGACTCGCCTCGAGGCGGGTTTGATACTCATCGAAGTCGACTACACCTCGGCCAAGCATGCGTTGATCAGTGCCCAGAACTACTCACCGTCCGAGATCGGCCTGGGCCGGCTGGTCAACCTGGACAAGGCCGCGGACTTCGTGGGCCGGCGCGCCCTCGAGCGCGAGACCGCCGCTGGTGGACCAGCGCGCCGGCTCGTCGGCCTGGCCGTGGACTACCAGTCGATTGAGGCACTGCACGAGGCGCAGGATTTGCCAATCGCGGTTTCGACCACCACGTGGCGGGAACATCGGCCGGTATACGCCGGCAAGCGCCAGATCGGACGAGCGACGAGCGGCACGTGGAGCCCAACGCTCAAGCAGCACATCGCGCTGGCGTCGGTCGAGACGGCGTTTGAGCCTGTCGGTACTTCCGTGCGTCTGGAGTGGACGGTTGAAGGTCGCCGCGGACTCGCTGACGCCACGGTCGTGTCGCTGCCCTTCTTCGACCCGCCCAGGAAACGCGGCTGATCAGAGGCGCGTTGGGACGGTCGCGGCCAGATCGCTGATCGTCTCCCAGAGCTCGACGCGATCGTCGAGATCAAGGCGTGTTTGAGGCACCCGATCAAACGGCCGAGGCCGGCGGTCGAGGTACAGCCGACCGCCAGGCTCTCTCACACGCGGCGTTGTGGCCAACCACAAGATCGTGTCGGCGCCCTGCTTCGGCGTGCGCAGAATGGGCTTCATGACCCTGTAAAAGTCGGGCAGCGAGCGCTCCAGCCCGGGTGTATCGACCCAGCCCGGATGCATCGCGTTGAATGAGATGCCGATGCGTGGAAAACGGCGAGCCCACTCGCGCATCAGCGCGACCTGGATTCTCTTGGACTGGGCGTAGGCGCGTGAGCCATCGAACTCGCGCGCGCGCCATTCGAGATCGTCAAGGTCGACCGGCTGTGTGTACATGCCGCCCGAGGTGACATTGATCACTCGTGCGTCACCTGCTGCGCGCAGGAGTGGCAGCACGCCCGCCTGAAGGGCGAACGGGCCGCACACGAGCACTGCCAGCGAGCGCTCGATGCCCTCCGCCGTGTCGGCGCGTTCGGCAAACATGGCGCCTGCGTTGTCGACGAGCACGTCCAGTCTCGATTCGGTGGCGAGCAACCTATCCACCGCTGCCCGGACCGACGTCAGGGAGGACGTGTCTGCGACGACGACCGCGTGATCGCCGACATCTGGAACGGGCAGCTGCCGGCTGAGCTCGGTCAAGCGGTCCTCATCACGGCCAACCAGCACGACCCGGGCACCAAGCTCGGCTAACCCCTGCGCAGCAGCCGCACCGATACCCGACGTTGGGCCAGTTACGAGCGCCGTATGACCACTCAGTGCTCCGTCCGGCGCGGCCGTCCAACTCCACAGACGACGTCGAACGCGTGGACCAATGGCGCTGAAGCTCGGCACCACAGTCAGTTCGAGAGTCGTGTCAACGATGTTCGAAACGATGGACGTGATCATCGACAACATTATACAGACACTTGACATCGACGCAAATCGTCCTACGATGGATGTCACAAAGCCTCTACATCGTAAGGACGTCATGACGCGACTACACGAGACACTTGAAACGACCCTCGACATCGAGCGTGCCTACGCATTCATTGCCGACTTCGCCAACGCCCAGCGTTGGGATCCTGGTGTTGCGTGGTCGAGAGGCGTGACAGCAGGGCGACCCCAAATCGGCTCTGCCTATGAGCTGGGTGTGCGCATGGGCCGCGGCGTAGCACCGATGGAGTACCGCATCACGAATCTTGATCCCGGGGCGCGCGTCATCCTGAACGGCAGCGGTTCGAACGTGGCGGCGATCGACGAGATCAGGTTCGAGGCGACAGCGAACGGCACGCGCATTGACTACGTCGCTGACATCCAGCTCACCGGTCGACTGCGGCTGGCGGCACCTTTTGCGGGCCGGGCCTTCGCCGCGATCGGCCGCAACGCGCGCGACGGCATGCAACGAACCCTCGACAAGATGGCCGAGACGAGCCCGACCGGCGCGGATCGCGGGCACGCAGGATGAAGGTCGCCGTCATCGGCGCGGGCGTCAGTGGACTTACTGCCGCTTACGCGCTGCACCCAGAGCACGAGGTCGTTCTGTACGAGCGCGAGAGCCAGCTGGGCGGCCACGTCGCTACCGTCAAAGTTCCGTCCGCGGCCGGCGAGCAGGCCATCGACACGGGCTTCATCGTCTACAACGAAACCACCTATCCGCGTTTCGTGGCCCTGCTTGCCGAGCTCGGGGTCAAGACGCAGGCGAGCGACATGTCACTTGGGTCTGCCTGCCGAGCGTGCGATGTCGCCTTCAGCTCGCGCGGGGCGAGTGGTTTCTTTGCCGATCGGAGCCTCGCCTGGCGTCCGGCGCACGTGCGCATGTTCGCCGACGTCGCACGCTTCTATCGCGATGCACGGACCACTCTCGACGCGCCGGTAACGACGATCGCCACCCTTGGCGCATGGCTGGAGGAGCATCGCTACGGACGCGCGTTTCGCGAGCATTTTCTGATCCCTGTCGTGTCCGCGGTGTGGTCTACGGCACCCGACCGGATCCTCGACTTCCCGGTGGCGTACCTCTTGCGCTTCCTCGATAACCACGGCCTCATCGGCCTGCGACGCTCGCTCGCGTGGCGCACCGTCAGCGGTGGCTCCGACACGTACGTGCGCCGAATCCTCGAGACGCTGGGGAGTGGCGCGGTCCGGTCGGGAAGCGCCGTCGCCCGCGTGACGCGTGACGGCGCGGGCGCCACCGTCGTCACCGCTGACGGCGCATCGGATCATTTCGACGCGCTGGTCATGGCCGCTCATGCTGACGAGACGCTGCGCGTCATGGGCGACGCCGACATTCGCGAGGTGGACGCCCTGGCCGGCTTCGAGTACACGACCAACCGAGTAGTGCTTCACAGCGATGAGAAAATCATGCCCAGACGCCATTCGGCATGGGGTTCGTGGAACATCACCACGGCCGATTGCCGCCATCCGGATGATGAGCTGACCATGACGTATCACATGAACCGGCTCCAGGCACTGCCCGGCCCAACGGAGTACCTCGTGTCGGTCAATCCCGGATCGGATCTGCGTTCAGAGCAGATCATCATGGAGCGCGACTTCAGCCACCCGCTGTACTCGTTCCGTACGCTCGCTGCGCAGAAACGGTTGCGCGCAATGCAGGGTCATCGCAACACGTTTTATGCCGGTGCCTACCTGGGCTACGGCTTCCACGAGGATGGCTGTCGGTCCGGCTTCGAGGCCGCCGAGTTGATCGGCGCATCTATTCTCGAGCGGGCCGCATGAGGAGCCACCTGCTGCTGGGCAAGGTCAATCATCGCCGTTTTGAGAAGGCCCACCATGAGGTGGACCACGACGTCTGGTATTTCGCATTGGACCTCGACGAGGTCGACGCAGCGATCAAACAATCGTGGCTACTGGGACGCAATCGCCGGGCCGTGCTGTGTTTTCGCGACTCGGATTTCCTGCCTGAGCCGGCGACTGACCTGCCCGGTGAGATCAGGGCTCACGTGCGCTCAGAGGGCATCGAGCTCGGTACGGGTCGGATCACCCTGGTCGCCAATCTGCGCGTGTTCGGCTATACCTTCAACCCAGCCAGCTTCTACCTCTGTCGCGACGGAAGTAACCGGCTCGTCGCAGTCGTGGTCGAAGTCCACAACACCTACGGCGAGCGCCACGTGTACACGCTCCAGCCCGCGAAGCCGGCCCATTCAGGCGCGGATGACCGCCTGAGCGCGTCGATGACCAAGGATTTCTTCGTCTCGCCATTCATCGACCTCCACGGCCGCTACAACGTGACCGTGCGCGACTCCGCCAAGGGACTTGCAATCGGCATCAGTCTGCGCGACAACGGCCGCCTTGTGCTCTCGACAAGCCTCGCCCTGCGCCGCATTCCACTCACGACTCGTTCCCTAACGCGCCTGATGCTGCGTCATCCGCTGATGACCCACAAGACGATCGTGCTGATCCACTGGCATGCACTGCGGCTGTGGCTCAAGCGCGTGCCGTTCATTCGCCACGGGGCGGGATCGACGCCAAGCGTTGCCGCTCACGGAGTCCTCCGATGAGCGAGCGCACCTTGCCGTCTGGGATCACTCGGTCCAGAAGCCTGCTCGACGATGCCGCTAATCGGTTGGCGGTCGAGCTCGGACGACGCCTCCGAGTCGGGCAGCTGACCCTGATCATGCCGGATGGCCGTAGGCGTGTCTTCATCGGCGCCGAGGCCAGCCCCACGGCCGAGATTCATGTCCACGATCCGAGCGTGATCTGGCGCATCATGCTCGGCGGTGAGCCGGGTGCCGGCGAGTCATTCACGGCCGGGTTGTGGTCGAGCCCCGATCTCGTTGGCGCGCTGCGGCTTGCGGCACTCAACCGCGAGGCATTCGGCGTGACCGGCGGCTGGCTGCGTGCACCGCTCCAGGTGCCGCGCACCATCGCCCATCGGGCGCGGCGCAATTCGCTGTCTGGCAGCAGACGCAATATCGAAGCGCACTACGACCTGGGTAACGACTTCTACAGGCTCTTCCTCGACGAGACGATGACCTATTCATCCGCGGTCTTCGAGGGAGCCGGTCAGTCACTGACCGACGCGCAGTTGAACAAGTACCGCATCATGGCCGAGCGTGCCGGATTGACAGCAGGTATGCACGTGCTCGAGATAGGCAGTGGCTGGGGCGGT
Source organism: Candidatus Limnocylindrales bacterium (assembly GCA_038320305.1). Taxonomy (GTDB): domain Bacteria; phylum Chloroflexota; class Limnocylindria; order Limnocylindrales; family CSP1-4; genus JALYGJ01. Next base: position 16,978 of record JBBQEC010000022.1, read on the forward strand.
TTCGGCTTGGACGCCGCAGGTGAGCTGGGTTGCAGGGTGACCTCGTTGACTGTCTCACCGGCCCAGCACGAGCTCGCCACGCAGCGCATCGCCGCGGCCGGACTTGGCGAGCTTGCCACAGTGGAGCTGCGCGATTACCGGCAGGTTGAAGGAACGTAC
>JBBQEC010000023.1:0-17024 GCA_038320305.1 Candidatus Limnocylindrales bacterium
ACGCCAGTATCAGCGACGCCCCAATCGGTTCGCCGTCGAGCTCCGCGATCTGGATGCGCGCCGCGTCGCCGAAGTCGTCCAGCAGCCTCCGGTAGTAGCCGGCGCTATGGAAGCCGAAGCTCTTGCGTGTGTTGGTCGCGACGAGCATCTGATGCAGGATTTCCGCATCCTGCTCTGGCGCGCCGATCCGAATCACGACCCCGTCGCGTTCGGCGCGCCGGATGTCCGCGCGGTGTCCCTTGGAGAATGCGGCCATCAGGCCTTCCTCAGGGGGCGATAGGTCGAGTCGGATGGTCGAGCGTGGCTGAAGGGTTCGCTCGGAAGTTTTGAAGCCAAGGCGACGCAAGCTGGCGTTGATCGATCCGGCCGTAGGCTCGTTCTCGAGCACGTCCGGCTCGAATCGGACGAACGCCGCCCGTTGCGAGCGCGCGAGCGCGACGATCGCCGTGATAAGCGACTCATTGACGGCAGCGTCAATCGCGAGCACAGGCCCGCGCGGAACGTAGGCAACGGCGAGACCGCGGTACGGACGGATGAGAATCTGGGCGGCGGCCTGTCCATCCGGCGCAGCCAGTCGATGAGGCTGCCAGCCGAAATGGGATTTGAGCTCGCCCCACGCCCACGATTGGAAGGGCTGACCGCCTTTGTCGGCGATCAGCCCTTCCCACTCGTCGCGCTTTGAGATAGCGACGGCACCATCCGAAGCGATCTTCGCTTTGTCTGCAGCTGCCGTCATCACGCCCGATTGTGACCGGGCGATCAGTACAGCGTTCGCCGCGCTCCGCAAATGGTGCAGGTCGCGCTGATGCCGGACGTGTCCGGCTGGAGGAACGTCGTGCATCCGTTGGTCGTGCAGAAGAGACGAGTGCTCACTGAAGCGCGACGGATTCGACGCCGAGCAGATGCCATCTGCCCGAAATTGCTATGGCTGAAATTAGACCGGGGTTGCATTGAACCAGAACCTTTTGTGTCGCCTGCCTGGCGCGGGTTGAGCGCCGGCGGCTTTGAGATGAGCTCCACGACGCTTTCTTCCTTACGTCGGAGCGATGTCCCAACCGGGCCGCGGGAGCGAGGGTTTGATGCTCAGACCAGCGGTACTTCTCCAGTTGTCGAGACACATTCTACCCGAATCTCGCGATTCGCCTCTCCGGTACCAATGGGCCACCCCGTCACGACGTGACGCGCGACCTATTTCTCGGCGGCCGCTGCGCGGATGGCGGCCTTCCTGGCTCGCTTGCCGGCTTGATACTCGGCCAGTGTGTCGGGGGAATCGACGTCGGCCAACGTTGGATGTGTGGGCGCGACCTCCTCCCAGCCCGGTGGCTTGACGCCGAGGCGTCTGCCGATGATGGCGATCAGTGTCTTGGTCTTCATCTCGCCGATGCCGGGCAGGGCGAGCAATCGTTGCTCGAGATCCTTGCCAGTCGTGGCCTCGCGCCAGATGCGACCCGCGTCGCCGTCGTAGTCGCGTGCCAACACGGCCGCGAGCTCCTGCGTCCGCCGCGCCATGTTGCCTGGAAAGCGATGCAACGCCGGCCGCTCCTTGAAAGCCGTCTCGAGCGCGGCCGGATCCATCGCAGCGATCTTCTTCGGGTCGAGCGTGCCGATGCGCTCTCGAAGCTCGTAGGGGCCCGAGAAAGCCTTCTGAAGTGGCACCTGCTGGTCAAGCACGAAGCCAAAGAGCAGGGCGTTGGGATCTGTCTCAAGCAGTCGATCGGCTTCGTCGTTGCCTGTGAAGGGCAGCAGTGGTCTGGTCGTTGCCATGGTCACGATGATAATGGCCGAGAATCACTTCATGACCACTTTCGCCGACTCGCCCGGTCTTGACACGCTCGACCGCCGAATCACCCGGTGGATGGCGGACCACGGCCTGACCCTGATGCGCGTCGCTCTGGGCGTTGTCTTCCTCTGGTTCGGTGTTCTCAAGTTCTTCCCGGGCCTGAGCCCTGCCGAAGCGCTCGCCGGTCGCACGATCGAAACACTATCGCTGGGCATCGTGCCGCAACAGGTGGCCCTGTTCATCCTGGCCATTTGGGAGTGCCTGATCGGTCTCGGGCTGCTCACCGGCCGATTCATGCGCGTGACGCTGCTGTTGCTCTTCGTCCAGATGCTGGGCACGATCACGCCGCTGTTCATCTTTCCGGGCGAGACGTGGGTTGTCTTCCCGATCGCGCCGACCCTCGAGGGTCAGTACATCATCAAGAACGCGGTCCTCATCGCGGGCGCTGTCGTCCTCGGCGCGACCGTGCGCGGCGGCAGGCTAACGGCCGAGCCGCAGACGGACAGTCGTCCTTAAGGCCATCAACCGACGTCCTGCGCCGGGCCGATGATGATGCCCTCGGGACCGCGCACGCGATTGCCGCGTCCAGGTCATCGACAACGTTCGCGACGTTGTCGATGCGCTTCACTGCCACGTCAGTCCGAGTACTGAAGGGGGGTGACCGCAAAGCCCTCGGGCAGCCTCACGCCCGTGGCGTGATTGGGGCAGTACCCGTTCGGGTTCTTGTCGAGATATTGCTGGTGGTAATCCTCGGCGAAGTAGAACTCAGGCGCTGGCGGGCCGACTATCTCGGTCGTGATCTGGCTGTAGCCGGACGCTGACAGTCGCTCTTGGTACATCTGCTTCGAGGCTTCCGCCGCGGCGCGCTGGGCGTCGTCGTGCACGAAGATCACCGATCGATACTCGCTGCCCGAGTCGTTGCCCTGGCGCATGCCCTGAGTCGGATCATGGCTCTCCCAGAACGACTTGAGCAGCTTTTCATAGCTTGTCTTCGAGGGATCGAAAACGACGCGGACCGTCTCAGCATGGCCGGTTTTCCCGGTGCATGACTCCTGGTATGTGGGATTCGGCGTGAAGCCGCCCTGATAGCCCACGGCCGTCGTCCACACGCCGGGCAGTTCCCAGAAGTCCTTCTCGTCGCCCCAGAAGCACCCAAGCGCGAACTCGGCAACCTGGAAACCATCGGGATAGGGACCCGCGATCGGGGTGCCGAGCACGCGGTGCTTGCCGGGATTGGGCAGGATCGGCTCGGTCCGGCCCGGCAGGGCGGACTCGGCCGATGGCAACTTCATCTTGTCGCGGTTGAACAGATTCATGAGACCTCCGGGAGCGTGGGCACCAATCCAAGTCTATGTACGCACACGAGACCCGCACGGATCGTGCGTGGCTGTCAAACTTGGCCGTGCTGTGCGGATGGGGGAGGGCGCCTTGCGCGCCTCATTTGGTTACCACCCTTTCGTGGCACTGGCGGTAGCGCTGGGCTTCGTGGCCTTCGTAACGTTGCCTGCCACTGCCGCGCAATCGACGCTGCCCGGAATCGACATATCCCATTGGAACGGCGACGTGGATCTCGGCCAGGTCAAGACGGACGGCATCCGCTTCGTGATCGCCAAGGCTACCGAGGGCACGACCTTTCTCGATCCCAAGTACGCGACCAACAAACAGAAGGCCGAGGCCCGGGCCGTCGCATTCACGGCCTATCACTACGCCAGGCCGGACACGTCCGCTGGCGATGCCGTGAAGGAAGCTGACTGGTTCGTGAGCAAGGCTCAGCTCACCGGCAAGAACATGATCCCGGTGCTCGATCTGGAGACCAGTGGCGGCCTGAGCGTCCAGAAGCTCACCGCGTGGGCCAAGGCGTGGCTTGCGGAAGTGCAGGCACAGGTCGGGGTCAAGCCGATCATCTACACGAACACGCCGTTCTGGAAGACGAGCCTGGGCAACACGACCTGGTTCGCTGACAACGGCTACCGGCTGTGGATCGCGCGCTGGACGAGCGATAGCCAACCCGTGTTGCCCGCCGCCGACTGGGGCGGCCACGGCTGGACGCTGTGGCAGTACGACAGCTGTGGCGCCGTCGCTGGCATTGATGGCTGCGTCGACGTCGACCGATACCACGGCACGAGCCTCGCACCGCTCAAGATCAAGAACAACCGGTGAGTCCAGTCGCCGCCACCAGCGGCGTTGGGCTAGGCGATGTCAGGGTTGGGCGTACCGCGCGGCGGATCGAAAAAGATGGCAACGCGTCGATCCGGCGCGTCCTCGTCGGGCGCCTGGAGCTGAAAATCGCCCCCGAATTGCGCGCGCAGGCCGCGGCGTAGGTCGTGCACGGTTCGATTGGTCAGAGCAACATCGGCGACGATCTGGGCGCGCTCGGCGACCACCGCGGATGGCCAGAAGCGGGCGTATACGTGGATTGCCTCGAAGCCGTCCGCTGTCCAGGCGATGCGCACCGAGCCGTCACTCTCCACCACCCAATTCTGACTCGACCAGTACCAAAGGGCGCGTTGTCGCTTTTACGCACCACCCGCGACGATAGGCGCCTGCCGTGAAGGTTCGTTTTGGGAGTCACTCACTTGCCGCCTTTGGGATCGTCGCCAGCGCATTTTCGCTCGTGGTCCCGCTTGGCCATGCCGCGGCCGCGACGGTCGAACCTGCCGGCTTCGAGTACTTCCACACGTACGCGGAGAACGAGCAGGTCATCGACGATGCAGTCGCCGCCCATCCGGCCATCGCGATGAAGTTCTCGATCGGCAAGAGCTATGAAGGCCGCCAGATCTGGGGCATCAAGATCTCCGACAACGTCGCCACCGGCGAGAACGAGCCTGAGGTATTCATCCACGGGCTGACTCATGCGCGCGAGCGAGCGTCAAACGAAGAGGCGCTCAGCCTCATCCAGTTGCTGACCGACAACTACGCAAGTGACTCGCGCATCAAGTCGATCGTCGACAGCCGCGAGATCTGGATCGTGCCCATGCTCAATCCGGACGGCGCCGAGTTCGACATGTCCGGCGGGCAGTGGCACCAGTGGCGCAAGAATCGCCAACCGATCCCGGGCTCGAGCGAGATAGGCGTCGATCTCAACCGCAACTGGGGTTACGCGTGGGGCGGCGGGTCGGGCCACGGGACGGACGGAAGCTTCAACCCGGCGAGCGACTACTACCGTGGCTGGGCTCCGGAGGTGGCTCCCGAGGTCCAGGCGTACGAGGCTTTCGAGGCCAGTCGCGTGATCAACGGTCGCCAGCAGATTCGCGCGAGTATCGGCTTCCACAGCGCTGCGCGCCAGGTTCTGTGGCCCTACTCATACACCAAGAATGTCCTGACGCCCGACATGTCTGCCGATGACCACGCCGCGTTCGTGGCGCTCGGCCAGCGCTCGGCCGCGCTCAATGGATACCGGCCGCAGCAGGGCAGCGACCTGTACCCAGTCTATGGCGACCAGGATGACTGGGCCTACCACAGGTATCGCATCTTTGGCTACACGTTCGAGATGTCCAAGGGCGCGACTCATCGCTACTACCCGTCGCAGGCCGAGCTGGCCACAGACATCGCCGCGAACCGCGACGCGGTCCTGACATTTCTTGAATTTGCAGACTGTCCATATCGCGCGGCCGGCCTCGACGAGGACTGCGGGCCGCTGTACGACGACTTCGAGACGGCGCGTGGCTGGCAGGTCAACCCGAGCGGCACCGACACCGCGACGTCCGGAGCGTGGGAGGTGGCTGATCCGGTCACGACGCACAACTCGCCTGGCATGAAGCAGCGCGGCACGACCCCAAGTGGCCTCGCCGATCTCGTAACCGGTGCCGCGGCGGGTGCGAATGTCAACGCCAACGATCTCGACGGCGGCGTGAGCAGCGTGCGTTCACCGTCATTCACGCTGGGCACTGCCGCGAGCACCGGCTGGAAGCTCTCGTTCGACTACACATTCGCGCACAACAAGAAGGCCACTTCGGCCGACTACCTGCGGGTCTCGGTTGGCGGTGATGTCGTTTTCACCCAAACCGGCATCGCCTCGAACAGAAATGCCGTGTGGACGCCGGTGTCCATCAACCTCGACGCCTACGCCGGTCAGCTCGTGAGGGTCGTCGTGCAGGCCGCCGCCGGCGGCGCCGACTCGCTTGTTGAAGCGGCCGTCGACGACATCCGCGTCTACCAGCAGCCGTGAAACGTGAGCCGTGAAAGACGAAAGAGGGGAAGCCCGATGAATAGAGTCACTCGAATTGTTGCCCGACTTATCGTGCCACTGGTCGCCGGTGCATCCCTTCTGGCGTCGACCGGACCAGCCGTGAGCGCAACGGACGCGCCGGACTTCCCGGCCGGCTACACGGGCTACCACACGTACGCGGAGATGACCGCGGAGCTACAGCACGTCGTTGCCGCGTACGGCGTGGGAAGCACGAACAAGATCGCGAAACTCGTCAACATCGGCGACAGCTTCGAGGGCCGGCCGATCTGGGCGATCAAGATCAGCGACCACCCTAACCGCGATGAGGCTGAGCCCGAAGTGCTGGTTGAGTGCAACATGCACGCACGCGAGCACCTGACGGCCGAGCAGTGCATCTACCTCGTACATCTGCTGACCGACAACTACAACCAGGCGACGCCGCTCGGTCAGCGCGTGACCAAGATCGTCAACACGCGCGAGATCTGGATCATTCCCATGGTCAACCCGGACGGCGCCATGTTCGATATCAGCGGCGGGTCGTTCCACAGCTGGCGCAAGAACCGCCAGACAAATCCCGGCTCGAACAAGATCGGCATCGATCTCAACCGAAACTGGAGTTACAAGTGGGGCTGCTGCGGAGGTTCCGGACCTAATCCAAAATCGTCGAAATATCGCGGCGCCTACCCGTTCGAGGCAGTTGAAGACAAGGTCCTGCGCGACTTCATCGTCGGCCGCCGCGTCGGTGGCGTCCAGCAGATCAAGGAAATTCTGAACGTTCATAGCTATGGCGAGCACGTCCTCTATCCGTACGGGTACACGAAGGACGCCGTCCCGCCCGATATGACGCAGGACGATCACGACACGCTTGTCGCCCTCGCCCAAAAGATGGCTTCGCTCAACGGCTATCACGCCATGCAGGGTTCTCAGATGTACGTCTACGACGGCGACTTCATCGATTGGGCGTACGGCGACCAGCACATCTTCGCCTTCACCTGGGAGATGTACCCCAAGTGGGGCTGTGCGTGCGGCGGTTTCAAGCCGCCCGACTCCGTGATCGACCGCGAGACCAGCCGCAACGCTGACGCCGCGCTGCTCCTGTTCGAGCAGGCCGATTGCCCGCAGCGCCAGGCCGGCCTGGCTGGCACCTACTGCTAGGCATGCCTCGGCTGCTGCGACGGGGCCTCGCCGCGTCGATGGCGCTGACGGCCAGTGTGCTTGCGTTGATCGGCGCGTTGCCGGCCAACGCCATGTCGCCGGCTGACTTCCCATCGGGCTTCGAGGGCTACCACGACTACAGCGAGATGATGACCGACATTGATTCGGTCATCGCCGCGCACCCTGGCATCGTCGCCAAGCAATCCATCGGCCAGAGCTACGAGGGCCGCACGATCTGGGCGATCAAGATCAGTGACAACGTTGGCACAGACGAGAGCGAGCCAGAGGTGCTGATCGAGAGCTTGCACCACGCTCGCGAACACCTGGGCGCCGAGCAGGCACTCGAGATCATCCACCTGCTTGCGGACAACTACGGGCAATCGACCTCGCTCGGGCAGCGTTTAGCGAACATCGTCAACACGCGCGAAATCTGGATAGTGCCCATGGTCAATCCAGACGGAGCGGAGTACGACATCAGCGGCGGAGCATTTCAGAACTGGCGCCGTAACCGTCAGCCCATCCCGGGCAGCACGTCCATTGGCGTTGATCTGAACCGCAATTGGGGCTACATGTGGGGCTGCTGCCACGGCTCTAGCGGCACGCCCGGCTCGACCACCTATCGCGGGCCAAGCCCTTGGTTCGCTCCCGAGGACGTTGCGTTGCGTGACTTCGTGCTCAGTCGGCGCGTTGGCGGCAAGCAGCAGATCACTGAGGCCATCTCGTGGCACTCGTTCAACGAGCAAGTGATGTGGCCGTACGGCTACACCTACACGGACGTGCCGCGGACGATGACCGCGGACGACCACGCGACGTTCGTCGCATTGGGCACGGGCATGGCCGATCGCAACGGCTACACGGCGCAACAGATGAGCGACCTGTACCTGCTCGACGGCGACGCGAGCGATTGGCTGTACGGCGACCAGCGCATCTTCGCCTTCACGATCGAGGGATACCCAACTGACGGATCACACATCGGCGGCTTCTATCCGCCCGATTCGGTCATCGAGCGCGAGACCACGCGCAACGACAACACCGTGCTGTGGCTCCTCGAGCACGCCAACTGTCCGTACAGCGCCGTGCCTTCGCTGGCCGTGACCCACTGCGGTCCCCTGAACGATGACTTCGAGACCACGCGTGGTTGGACCATCAACCCCAACCACACCGACACGGCCACGTCCGGCGCCTTCGAGCGCGGCATTCCGCAGAAGACGTCCAACTCGGCCGGCGTCAAGCAGGCAAAGCTGGCCTACAGCGGACAGGCTGAGCTGGTCACCGGTGCAGCCGCGGGAAGCGGAGTCAGTGGCAACGATGTCGACGGCGGCACGACATCTGCCCGCTCGCCTCAGGTCAAGCTGGGTAACGCGGGCTCGACCGGCTGGACGCTCGACTTTGAATACACCTTCGCGCACAACGCCAGTGCGACTGCAGACGACTACCTCCGTGTGCTCGTTGGCACGAAAGAGGTGTTCCGCATCTCCGGCAACGGCGCTAATCAGAACGCCATTTGGACCCATGCAACTATCAGCCTCGACGCTTTGGCGGGCAAGTCCGTGCGTGTCACCGTTGAGGCGGCGGATGGTGCAGCCGACTCGCTTGTCGAGGCTGCCGTTGACGACATGCGCATCTATCAGACGCCCTGATCGCGCTTTTCGAGACATCTTTTAGGTGGTTGCTATGGACCTCACAGAAACCCAGTAGTAGCATTCAAAGCGAGGTGCGAGCGTGACCAACGACCGCAATCGTCGCTTTAAGCGGCCAGATCGGAGGATCCTCGGCGTACAAGCGTCGACGACCCTGCCAACAATCGCGGACGATTTCAGCGGCTCGACGAACCTCGCCTTCCGCCCCAGAGCGGGCAACTTGAGCACCGACATGCGGGCCGGCAGGCCCCGGGTGATCCAGGCAGGTGCGGGTCGTGCCTACCGCGCGCCGATGGATCACCGGGAAGGATGCGTTGGAGGCCCACACTCGATCCCGGGATGTGGGTCTTCTGGTTGACCGGGACGCTCGAAACGAGGGACTGCTGCCGCCGTGGCTGACATCACGACTCCAGCTGCCGAGGAATACTCCCGGCAGCACACTTCTCCTGAGCCGGCGCTGCTGTCGCAAGCCGTCGAGGGCACACGCGAGTTTTCGGGCTCGTACAGGATGCTCACGGGCCACCTCGAGGGCCGCTTCCTGAAGATGCTCGTCGCGATCAGCGGAGCGCGGCGGATCCTGGAAATAGGCACGTACACCGGCTACTCGGCAATATCGATGGCCGAGGCGCTTCCCGCCGACGGCGAGCTGATCAGCTGCGAGATCGACGAGAGTCACGCGGAAATGGCGCGCAAGCACATTGCCACGTCTCCTGATGCAGCAAAGATCGAGGTCCGCGTTGGTCCGGCGATCGATACCATCGCCGCACTCGACGGCACGTTCGACATGATCTTCATCGACGCCGACAAGACGTCGTATCGCGCCTACTACGACGCCGTGCTGCCGCGCCTGTCCGCGCGCGGCTTCATCTGCATCGACAACGTCCTGTGGTCAATGCAGGTCGCCGACGCGTCCGACGACTCGCCCTCGACCGTGGCGCTGCGCGAGCTCAATGACTTCATCGTCAACGACCAACGCGTTGAGTGCGTGATGGTGCCCATACGCGACGGAGTTTCGATCGTTCGCCGGCGCTGACCCTTCACAGTCGTTGCGCAGCTCTGGGCAACTCGGTATACAGGCACGGCGGCGACACGTCGCATCAACCCAATCTTCACCGAGGACCGACGACTGATGCGACGCTTGATCTGGTTGCCGATCGCGGGCTTTCTGCTCATCGCGGGCGCCGCCATCGCCGCCGCAGCTGCCGCGCCGTCGGTAACGCCCCTCGCGCAGACCAACCAGGATGCGGCATCTCCAGTTCCGTCAGTCGTGGCCAGCCCATCGAGCAGAGACCAGAACGCGAACGGCGATAAGCCCGGTTTTGGCTTTCGCCATCATTTCGCGGCCGCCGGTGCCGACCTGCTCACCGATGTGCTTTCGGATCTCGTCAGAAACGGCACTATCACCCAGGATCAATCCGACGCGATCACCAAGGCGCTCCAGCAGGCAATCACCGACAAACAGACCCAGGCGGACCAGCAGCGCCAGCAGCTGATGCAGCAATGGCAGCAAATCCAGGGCTTCCTATCCGACGGTGTCATCACCCAGGATGAGGTCAACCAGCTGCCGTCGGACAGCCCGTTTCGGCAGGTCTTCGACAGCGTCGCCAAGAACGGCCAGGTGACGCTCGACCAGCTCCAGCAGCTGCGCATGTTCGGTCCGGGCATGGGCGGCCCGGGCGCCCCTGGCTGGGGCGGTGGCGGTCCAGGCCGCGGCCCAGGTGGCCCATGGGGCGGTGACAACGGCCACAATCCGAATCCGCAGGCGAGCCCGAGCGCGACGACGACCAGTTCCTAGCGCTCCGCCTTCAGCGACCAATCAATGCTGGAGAGTCCGTCAGGGCGCTCCAGCATCTCCATGTCAGTGGATCCGGGCCTGGGCGGCGACTAGCGCGTTTCCGTGACCTTGCTGATCGTCCGCGGCCGATCCGGATCGAGGCCGCGCGCGCGTGTCAGGTGGTATGCGTAGAGCTGGCCGGGGATGATGTCGACCATTGGCGATAGCCAGCTGGGAATGCCGCTTGGCAGAGCGAGTCCACGATCGATGGCGCGCGCGGCCGGATCGTCAGAGATGACCAGCACCCGCGCACCATGCACGTCGCGTAGCCGCTCGAGCACGTCCATCTGGGCATCGAGCGGTGGTCCGCTGGGAGCCACGGCGAGGACCGCGAAGCCCCTTTCGGCGAGCGCCATTGGGCCGTGCTCGAAGTCCGCCGTCGAGTAGGGCACGGCCAGCAGCTGAGCCATTTCCTGCAGCTTGAGCGCCCACTCGCGCGCGGTCGCGTAGCAATAGCCGCGGCCCAGGACGACGCAGCAGGCTCGATCAGCGTGATGGTCAGCGACCGCGCGCGCCTCTGCCTCCGTAGAGAGCGCCGCGGTCATGAGCTCCGGCACGCGTGATACATCGGCCTGCTCGGCGTCGCTCAATGGATCGAGTGCTCCGGACAGCAGGGCTACGGCCAGAAGTTCCGTCGTATACGTCTTGGTCGCTGCCGTAGCAAGCTCCGGCCCGGCCTCGATCGAGATGGCGTGATCGGCGGCGTCGGCCAGGGGCGAGTCAGTGTCGTTCGTCAGCACGAGCGTGGGTGCACCCTGGCGGCGTGCTTCATCCACGACGGCAACGATGTCCGGCGACCTACCCGACTGCGAGATGGCGATGACGAGTGCCTCCGAGTAATTCGGACGCCCGCCATAGAGCGTGATCGCCGAGGGAGTCGCGAGCGCCACCGCGAGCCGATTGCGGATGCCAAACAGGTACTGCGCGTAGAGCGCGGCGTTGTCCGACGATCCGCGTGCGGCGATGACCGCGAACTTCGGGCGGCGACGACTGAGCATCTCGCGCACGGGCGCAAGGCTCGCGTTGGCCGCGCCGAGCAGTCGTGCGGCCGCCGCCGGCTGCTCCAGGATCTCGTCGCGCAACGTCATCAGCGACTCAAGGTTAGACCGTGGCCGCGACTGAACATGTCGCCGATCTGGACGGGCAGCCGGCCGGAGAACGGAATCTCACCGAACAGTGCGGCGGCGAGCGCTTCCATCGACGGAGCCAACGTGCCGTAGGCGCACAGGTACGTCCGAGCGTGCGGGTAGGCGCCGATGTCCCACGGGCCGCGCAACGCAACGCAAATCGTCGGCCGATGCGCATCGAGCAGCGCCAGGGCGAGCGCGGCCTGCTCCGGCCGCAGATGTGCCGCGGCCGTTCCCACGATCACCACGTCATGGTCCATGACGCTTTCGCGCAACGCGGCGATCTCGGCCGTGCTGGGATCGACTGATGTCAGGAACTCGTCCGTGCCCGGTCGTCGGCGACGAATGGCGGCGGCCAGGGTCGGCGGCACTCGATCCGTCGTGTCCGCCGGCGTCAATCGCGCACCGACCGACTGCACGACCGCGATACGCGCGTCCACGGGCACACGCAGGGGAACGAGTCCATCCTCGTTGCGCACGAGAGTCACCGAGCGCTCGGCCAGCTCGCGGGCAATGGCGGCGTGCTCGGCACAGCCCACGACATCGAGCGCCGGCTGGTCGAAGTCGCTCAGCCATGCGCGCAGCGCCCCGAGGCGCTTGCGACCCTTCTCGGCCGACGATGGACCGACCAGCCGGCGCCTCTCCGCCTGGGCCAGGCCATCTTCCATGCGCGCGATCAGGGCCGGATCGGCAGTGCCGAGGAGCAGGTCTTCACCGGCCCGGACGGCAGTGATGACATCGACGACCTGCGCCACGCCCTGGGCCAGCGCGCGCATGTCCAGCGCATCGGTGATCGCCAGTCCCTCGAAGTCGAGCTCATCGCGGAGCAGGTCGGTGATCACCTCCCTGGCCAGGCTCGCCGGCAGATCGGGGTCGCCGGTCAGGGCTGGCAGGCCGAAGTGGCCGGCCATCGCGAGTCGCGCTCCCGCGTCAAATGCCGCGCGAAATGGCACCAGCTCGCGCGCGTCCAACGCTTCGCGCGTGGTTTCAACGACGGCCATGCCGAGGTGCGTGTCCATCGTCGCCTCGCCTATGCCGGGAAAGTGCTTGGCCGTCGCAGCCACTCCCTCAGCCTGCAGTCCACGGACATACGCCGCGGCAAGGTCACCGACCGTGGCGGGCGAATCGCCAAAGGATCGGATGCCCAGGGCCGGGTTGTCGGGCACCGTGGCCAGGTCGCACACGGGCGCGTAGTTGACGTTCACGCCCAGCGCGCGCAGTTCGATCGCGGTCGCCCGCGCGACACGCTCGACAAGGGCCGTGTCACCCGCCGCCCCCATTGCCATGGCGCCTGCAAATGCGGTGGGGCCGTCGCCGAGTGCGTTGAGCTGACCGCCCTCCTGGTCGGTGGCGATAAGCAGCGGTCGAGCATCGGCGCGAGCCGACCTTTGAAGTGCGGCTGTCAGCTCGCGGACCTGTGCGACCGACGCGACATTGTGGTCGCGGAATAGCGTCACGCCGGCGTAAGGACGGCTCCCGAGCGCCTGGGCCACTTCCGTCGGAACAGTCGTTCCAGCGAAAGCGACCATCAGCCGCTCGGCGGTCATTACTTGACGGAGCCGGCCAGGATCCCTCGAACGAATGCCCGCTGCAGGAGCAGGAACACGACCAGTGGCACGACCATGGTGACGAACGCGCCCGCGGTCAGGACGTGCCACGCCTCGCCGTGGCTGCCCACGAGCTGGTACAGCGCAGTCGGAAGGACGCGCAGGTCGGCGTTCACGCCAAGGAATACGAGCGCGACGAGCAGGTCGTTCCAGACCCATAGGAACTGGAATATGGCAAACGCGCCGATGGCTGGCCACGAGAGTGGCACCACGATGCGGGTGAAGACCTGGAAATGCGTCGCGCCATCGATAGCGGCCGACTCGAACAGGTCGCGCGGCAATTGCGATATGTAGTTGTAGAGCAGGAAGATGGCCAACGGCAGGCCGAACGCGGTGTGTGCCAGCCAAATCCCGAGGAACGTGCCATTCAGACCAAGCTGCGAATACTGCTGCAGGATTGGCACGAGCGACATCTGGATCGGCACAACGAGCAGGCCCACGACGACGGCGAAGATCAGGCCGCGGAACGGGAAGCGGATCCACGCAAAGGCATAGGCGGCAAACGCCGCGATTGTGATCGGGATGAGCGTCGAGGGAACGGTCACGATGACGCTGTTGATGAACGCGTTGCCGAGGCCATCAGAGCCCAACACCTGCGAATAGTTGTTCAAGGTCCAGGTGCCTGCCTGGAAGGGATGAAGCAGTGCGTCCCACCAGCCGGTCTGCGTGATCTGCTCGGGCGGTCTGAAGGACGTGATCAGCAGCCCGAGTGTCGGCAGCGACCATAGGATGCAGATCAGGACAATGCCGATGCGCAGCGGTGCGCTGTGCATGAGCCATGGCCGCCACGCGACTCGGCCGCCGGCCTTCGTCGCGTGGACAACCTCGGGCGCGGCCGTCATGAGCCAACTCCCTGTCCGCGCAGGTTGCGCAGGTTGAAGTACATGACCGGCAGGACGCCTATGAACAGCACTGTCGCCAGTGCCGCGGCCCGACCGTCATTGAAGAACTGAAAGGCCTCGAGGAACATCCTGTTGGCGACCACATCGGTGCCGAAGCGGCCACCTGTCATGACATAGACGATGTCGAAGATCTTCAGGTCGGCGATCGCGATCGTCGTGATCACGGCCAGGATCGAGCCCTTGATGATCGGCACTATGACCTGGAAGAAGATCTGGCGCTCGTTGGCCCCGTCGAGTCGCGCAGCCTCGAGCACTTCCGTGGAGACGCCCTTGATGGCTGCCGACAGGATGACCATGGCGAAGCCCGTCTGAAGCCAGATGAAGATGATGATCAGCAGGTATGTGTTGATTGGCTGGGTGTGGATCCAGTCAACCGGTTGGCCGCCAAGTGAGGTCCATACCGCATTCAGGAGTCCGTACTGCGGCGTGCCCGGTGGGCGCCACGTGTACACGAAGCGCCAGATCACGGAGGCTCCGACGAGCGAGATGGCGAGCGGCAGGAAGATGAAGGTCTTGGCCACCGCCTCGCGCCTGATGCGGTCGAACATCGCCGCGATGAACAGGCCAAGGATGACGGATCCACCCGTGCCCACGATCAGCCAGATGATGTTGTTGATAATCGTGGCGCGAATTTCGGGCGCGAGCAATGACGCCCAGTTGTCGAGCGTCCACGCACCGGTGGTCGTGTTCTTGAAGCTCGTGACGATGCTGACGATGCTCGGGTAGACGAGGAAAGCGACAAGCAGCAGGATCGCTGGGATCACGAAGACCCACGGGATCAACCGCTCTTGAGTCTTGGGCTTGAACAGCCCGACCAACGAGCTCAGGCCGGCATACAGCAGCCAGATTCCGCCCACGCCCGCGGCCAGCGCGACGATCGCGAGAAGCAGCTTGGCCAGGATCTGGTCGGACGTGCCGTTGCGTACACCGGCCGCTGCCTCGGGGTTGCCGATGAGATCAAAGATCGAGCCGAGAAGGTTCTGCGCGCCATGCTGATCGGCCAGGAATACGAGGCCGATCCCAACGATAACGAGCCCGACGATGCCGCCGATGGGTAGCAGCAGCCGGCGCACGCTGGCCCCGCTATCGGTGCCGCTATTGACGACCGCCATGAGCCCCTCCCGGCTGTTGACGCGCGCGAATGTTACAGGGGCGCGCCGCCTGCGCGACGCGCCCCTGCGGACCAGAGGAGGACTAGTTAGCCATCAACCGTTACTGGGCCGGCCAGGCGGCGTCGATCCGTTGGAGAGTCCCTTGGGTATCGGCTCCGTTGTTCTGGATCCAGCTGGTCAGCTCGGTCCACTCGGCGCCTGAACCAACCGCGGCCGGCATCAGGTCGGAGGCATCAAAGCCGAATGCGGTTGCCTGGCCGAGGATGTCGGCGGCGACCTTCAGCTTGTAGAAGCCTTCGTACCACGACGATGGCGTGGTGGTGTTGGCGGAAATGGCGCTGCCCGCTTCGATCCAGCGCTGGGTGCCCTGTGGCGTCGATAGGAACTCGGCCACGGCCTTCACCTCATCGGCCGGCGCAGAGCCGTCCGGTGGCTGGAGGACCAGGAGCGTGTCGCCGGCGCCCAGTGCAGGAGTGCCCTGCGCGGGGTCGATCGGCGGCAGGTAGAAGAGGCCGATGTCCTCACCAAGGACGTACTTAGAGGTCGAGCCGGGATTGGCCTTGACATCCGGAAAGAAGTCCGGGCCGTACCAGGTCGCCTGCTTCTGCATCCAGCAGCCCGGCGTCAAAGTGTCGCCGTTGAACATCGGGTCCATCGCATCCGTCTGATGGATCGCGACGATGCCCGTGTTGCCGCCGAACACATAGTTCGGGGTGAAGAAGATCTTGGCCGCATCATCCATGGCGGTCTTGATCTCAGGTGAATCGAACTTGAGGTCGTGCGTGATCCACTGCTGATACTTGTCGACGCCGGCCGTTCGGAGGACGATGTCCTCCAGCCAGTCAGTCGCCTGCCAACCGGTGGCCGTCCCGGCCTCCATGCCGATGCACCACGGATTGGTGCCTGAGGCAGCAATCGTGTCAGACAGCGTGGTCAGCTCGTCCCACGTCGTCGGCACCTTGTAACCCGCGGCCGCGAAGGCCTTGATCGGGTACCAAACCGTTGACTTGACATCGACCTTGTACGGGATGCCCCACACGTGAGCGCCGTCCGTTACGAAGCCAATGGTGTTCGCGTGCTCGGCGCTCAGCTTGCTGTTCGGCATGAACGATGCGACGTCCGCCAGCTTGCCTTCCTTGCCGTACGCAACGACAGCGGATGGCTGAGCAAGCATGGCCAGGTTCAGCGTCTTGTCGTTGCCCTCGATGCGCGTCCGGAGGACGGTCTCGTGGCTTGACCCGACGCGGTCGACGACGACGTCGATGCCGGTTGCCTTCTCAAAGTCAACAAGTGACGCTTCGAAGTTGTCACCTTCGCCGCCGATCCACTGGACCTGGATGCTGACCTTCTTGCCCTTGAAGGGCTGATCTGCGCCAAGCGCCTTATCGAGCTCGGCGTAGCCGGTCGGGGTCGTTGGTATGGCCGGGACCATGCTTGCTGCCGGCGTCGCCGCTGCTGGCGTTGCTGCCGGCTGCGATGCGGGCGCGACTGTGGCGGGTGCCGTGGTCGCGGGCGCCGGGGTCGCTGGCGTGCTCGAGCACGCTACTGCGATCACGACGGTAGCGACAGACATCGCCCACCATCTTCTATTCCTCAATTTTTCCTCCTGCGTGGGCCGAACGGCGGCGCCGTTCGGAGTTGACCCTTCCCCTCCAAAGTATCGGACGTCCTCTGCCTCCTCTGTTCTATCGATCGCCCA
>JBBQEC010000024.1:0-16730 GCA_038320305.1 Candidatus Limnocylindrales bacterium
CCCTTCAGCGCCACCTGGAGCCGGATTGTATCGCCCGCAATCAGATCGCTTGACATTCATTCTGATTACGCTCAGTGTGATCCGACGATCGAGAGGTGAGTTGAAGTGAATTCAGTTAGTACGCCCGCACGCTTGCGGGCACGGAACCAGATCACCATTCCCGAGCAGGTCATCGAAGCGGCGGGGATCGAGAAAGGCGAGAGCTTTATGGTCGAGTTCGAGCCGAGCGATCCTGACGTCCTGCGTTTGCGCCGCGTCAGAGCCAGCTATGCCGGCGCTCTGCCCGGCCTGTACGGTGACACCCGCGACTACCTGGAGAAAGAGCGCGCGGACTGGTAGAGAGACGTGAGCCAGTCCTCGCTGCAAAGTGCAATTGCTCCCGGCTCGACCGTCGTGCTCGATACGTCGGCCGTTCTCGCGTATCTCGGTGGCGGCGAGCTGGCGTCCGGCGCTGCGACGGAGGTCATCGACGGCCTGATTCGGTCGGGCCGCAATTCGGGCCTGATCAGCTCAGTGACCGTGACGGAGACGCTTGTGCGCCCCTTCCAATCGTCAGCCGCAACCGCCGTTGGCGTGGTCGAAACGTTTCTGACGCAGTTCCCCAACCTGATAGTCGTGCCCGTTGACTATGCCGTGGCGCGCGAAGCCGCACGGGTGCGAGGGACGACAGGACTGTCAACGGCCGATTCGTTGATCATCGCAACTGCGCTGATCAAGCGCGCTGATGTCGTGGTCGGGAATGACGAGCGTTGGCGGTCGGCACTCGCGCAGGTCGGTGGCTCGACTGTCCTATGCCTTCTCGCCAACCACGAATAGATGAAGCGATCCGCCATCGCGGCCCGGACCCGATGGACATTGAGCGTTTGACGTTCTAGCGTCATGACGCTAAGGTGCGGTCCATGTCGAAGCGCGCAACCATCTACTTTGACGAGCCCATCCATAAGGCACTGCGGCTTAAGGCGGCGGAAACGGACCAGAGCATCTCGGACCTGGTCAACGCGTCGGTGCGCCAAGCCTTGGCCGACGATGCGGATGATCTTGCTGCCTTCGGCGACAGGGCCAACGAGCCAGCACTCGCTTTCGAGGAATTCGTCGCCGAGCTGACGCGACGTGGCGAGCTATAAGGTTCTGATCAAGCGCTCGGCCGCGAAGGAGCTGAAGGCACTCGCGCTGAAGGATCGCCGGCGCGTCGTGGATCGCATCCGGGGACTGGCCACAGATCCCCGGCCGCAAGGGTGCGAGAAGCTCAGCGGTGAAGACAAGTACCGCATCCGGCAGGGAGACCTGCGCATCGTGTATGAGATCACCGATAGTGAATTGACCGTGATGATCGTCAAGGTCGGGCATCGGCGAGACGTCTACCGCTAGGCTCGAGCACTGGCTGTCGTGACAAGCAGTTGGCACGCAGGTCCCCGACACTGCTCCCAGGTGAACGAACTCAACCAAGCGCAACGTGAGGCCGTCGAGCACGCGTCCGGCCCATTGGTGATCCTGGCCGGCGCGGGGACGGGCAAGACGCGCGTCATCAGTCACCGCGCGGCGCACGCGATCGAGACCGGCGTCGTCCCGGCCAACAAGATCCTCCTCGTGACGTTCACGGACAAGGCGGCTAATGAGATGGTCGCGCGCATGAGCGCTCTCGGCCACCCGCAGGTGATGGCGCGCACGTTCCACTCACACGCAGTTCGTCAGCTGCGGCATTTCTGGCCCAGCCGCCACGACGGCCAAGCGCCGCCGGCGATCCTGTCGAGCAAGCTGCCGCTGATCGGGCCGCTCGCCCGCAACCTCCCCGGCCACTACAAGTTCACGCCGTCCAAGGACATTGCCGATGCGATCGAGTGGGCCAAGGTCCGGCGCATCCCGCCCGATCAGTGGCAGGAGTTGGCGCCACCCGACAAGCAACCCATTCCGGCGGACCTCTTAGCGCGCCTCTACGCGGGTTACGAACGCGCCAAGCAGCGCCAGGGCAAGGTCGACTTCGAGGACATGCTCGCGCTGACTGTCGAGCTGCTGGAGTCGGACGATGAGGCAGCGCGCCTCGTCCAGAGCCAGAAGATGTGGATTAGCGTTGACGAGTACCAGGACACGAACCCGCTCCAGGAACGCCTGCTGGAGCTGTGGCTGGGCGACTCGCGCGATCTCGCGGTCGTCGGTGATCCCGACCAGACCATCTACACCTTCACCGGCGCCACGCCGGACTACCTGCTCCGCTTTGCCGACAAACACCCGGGCGCCAAGACGATCGCGCTCACGGAGAACTACCGATCGACTCCCCAGGTGCTCGATTTTGCGAACCGACTCACCGCGGGCGGACCACGCGGCGCGCTTACGACCACCCGACCACCTGGCTCCGAGCCGACGATCGACCGCTTCGCCGGCCCCGAAGTCGAGATCGCGGCGGTGGTCGCAGGCATCAAGCGTCTGATCGGCGCTGGAACCAAATCGTCGGAGATTGCTGTTCTCGTTCGGATCAACGCGCAGCTGCCGCAGATCGAGGAAGCGCTGACTCGGGCCGCGGTCGACTACACGGTCCGTGGCCAGCGCTTCTACCAGCGTTCGGAGGTCCGTGACGCACGTCAGCTCATCCGCCGCGCGGAGATTGCCGCGACCGGCGCCGCAATGGTCGCGGCCGTGAAGGAGCTGTTCGTCAAGCGTCTGGGATATGAGCCTGATGCGGAGACGACCGGGGAGGAGGCCCGTGAGCGAGCCGCATCACTTGAGCTGCTGCTGACGATCGCGTCGGATCTGGTCGAAGCGAACGCCGACGCCAGCGCGCCTGACCTGACGGCAGAGCTGGATCACAGGGACGCGGCTGAATCGGACGCCCAGGGCGTCGGCGTCAACCTGCTCACGTACCACCGGGCGAAGGGGCTCGAGTGGGACGCGGTCTTCCTTCCGCAGGTGGAGGAGGGCACCTTGCCCATCCGCCAGGCAAAGACGGACGAGCAGGTTGCCGAGGAGCGCCGCCTGCTGTACGTGGGCATCACCCGCGCCCGAACGCACCTCGCGCTGTCATGGTCGCGCAAGCCGTCGCGCTTCCTCGTCGAGATCCGCCCTCAATCGGTGCGCATCATCCCGTCCGCGCCGCCCGCGGGCGCCCGGTCAGATGGCCCGCTGCTCGAGGCGCTCCAGCTCTGGCGTCGCGAGCGAGCCAGGCAGGATGCAGTGCCCGCGTACGTGATCGGCCATGACGCCATGCTCCACACTATCGCCGCTGAGCGTCCGGACTCGCTTGCCGCTCTCCGCCGCGTGAAAGGAATGGGGCCGGTCAAGGTCGACCAGTACGGCCCAGAGATCCTCGCCATCGTCGCCAGCCACAGTAGCCAACGTGAATCTTGAAAATAAGTCGACGCTAAGGACGGATTCCGATGATCGGGGCGTGCCGAAGGTCCGCGATGCGCTGAAGTTGCTCGCGGCAAACGGCTGGACGGTCACGCGTGTCCGTGGCAGCCATCGCCAACTCCGTCACGCCACCCGCCCGGGGACGGTCACCGTGGCCGGCAAGCTCAGCACGGAGATCCCCGTCGGCACTTGGCAGAATATCCTTCGACAGGCGGGACTCGGCGAACGGGGTGAAGAGTGAAGTACACAGTGGTCTATGAGCGTGGTCCCCGAAGTTGGGGAGCATACGTGCCTGATCTGCCCGGCTGTGTCGCAGCTGGGAAGACCAAGGCCGAGACGCGCAAGCTCATCCGCGAAGCGATCCAAATGCACATCGAGGCGATGCGCGCAGATGGTGAGCTCGTCCCGGAGCCCGGCAACTCGACCGAGTCAGTCGAGGTCTAAGCGAGTTTCGTCAGGGTGCGGTTGGGATCCACTGGGCGAAGAGCGCGCTCTCGGTTGTGTCGCCGGCCAGTGCGACCCAAACCTTGACCAGGCCGCCCTGACCTACCAGCAGCGGGTCGTTGTCGAAGTAGCTGAAGGTTCTGTCGCCGTACGGTCCAGGCGGAGAGGCAACGAACGCCGGATTGGAGCCGTCGATGGGGTAGCGCAACAGCTCGCTGGACGAATCCACGAACGAAGTCTGTTCGACGTAGACCGCCTGGTCGTCGGCCTGGACGAGCGGGCCGTCGATCGGGAGCGTCTGTGTCGCTGGTCCGTCATTGACAAAGAACTGCGCCTCCTGGTCGTTCTGGTTCCACAGTCCGGCGCCAGCGGCAAATACGGGTGCCTGATGCACACCGAGCGGTTGCAGTTCGCTCTGGCCGACGGGCAGGCGGTACCACACCTGGTCCAGCCCCTCGCCGTAGACCAGGCCCGAAGGGGTCCCGTCCAGAAGACCGTTGAAGTAGGGAAGGACGACCGGTTCGCCGGTCGTGTTCGTAGCCGGGTCGATCCGTCGAATGCCGTCCTTGGCGTATGACTCGAGCGTTCGATCGACGAACCAAACGGCGTCGCCCGTTGAGGCCAGCGTTGTCCCCAAGAAGTCGCACGGCGTGGCGATCGTCACCTGCACGGCCAGCGTAGTTGCGTCGAGCCGAGTGATCGAGCAATCGGTGCCGCCCGTGAACTCGCCTGCCCAGACGGAGCCCGCTGCGACGGCCACCTGCCCGCCGCCCTGCGTGTCGATCTGCTTGAGGACCTGACCCGTGGCCGGGTCCGCGGCGACGAGCTTGAATGTCCCGTCGGGATTGACGATCGACAGGTAGAGCGTACCGTCGGGCCCGACGGCTGAGCCCTTCAGCCTGTCGAGGCCCGTCAGCACCGCATTCGCCGGGGCCGGGCCTGGCGTGCCCGGCGGTTCCGGACTGCCCGGTGGACCTGGTGTTGGCTCCGGGGATGGCGACGGGCCGCCCCCGATTGGCAGGTCTAGCGTGCCCGGTCCCTGGCTCATCAGGTCGCCGATCATGCCGTAGACGGTCGCGAACCCTGCGTCGCCGGTGATCGAAACGTCGAACAGGCACTGCTCGAGCAGGCCCGGATCGGTCGTGCCGGCGCACGGCGCGGCGGCCTGGTTGCGCTGCGCGTCGGTCAAACCAGACGGCCCGAGGACGGATTGCTCGCTCGGGAAGGCCGCGTTGGTGTACGAGGCGGTGGATTTGCCGGCGTCGTAGTCGATGGGTCGTCGCAAGCGGTGATGGCATGGCGACCGACCTGGACGTCGTCGGGCAGGCCGAACCCGTAGGCGATCCATGGATCTCCCCATCCATCCTGGCGAAGATATGAGGGCGCCCAGGCGTTGCGCACGTCGGTTGCGTCGCCGTTGAGCACGCCGATGAATGCGTCAGAGGAGTTCTGGCCGACGGCGACCGCGGCCGCTTGCGCCTCCTGCCAGGCCGGCACCATCAGGCTCCACAGGTTGCGGCCCAGGTGATCGAGCAGCGCGTAGTAGCCGTAGGCGTCGTAGGTGCGGTTCGTCAGCGGCCGCTCGGGACGTGCGAAATAGCCGTCGCGCCAGGTCGAGGGGACCAGCGGCTCGATCATCTTGGTGTCGTCTGCTGCCAGCCACATCGCCGTCCCCTCCGTGATCCAGTCTGGGATGGAGTCGCTGACTTCGACGCTGTCCCAGATGACGTTCTGGTCGCAGTGGACGACCTCGTGCATGAGCAGCACGTGCAGCACATCGGGCAGCTTGTCGCCATTCGGTTGCTGACCCACCCAGCTGTTGTGATAGACGATGATGTTGCACGGGGTGTAGATGCCGTTCCAGGTGTATGCATGGGTCAAGAAGGCCGTGTTGCCGCCGTCCTCATCGCTGAAGTCGATCGTTACGTGCGACCAGCCAAAGAAGCCCACCTCATCGCTTATGGGCGGCAGCCCCAGCCTCTCGCCGATATGCGCGATATCGGCCAGGAGCTCGTGGTTGAATGCCACCTGGAGGGCGAAGTCCGGCGCATCGAGCGGCGCGGCCTGATTGCCAGTCGTGTCGAATGCGCCCGTGCTGGCGATCCGCCGGCCAGTCGTCGCGCCGCTGGGAGCCGTCAGGTCGAAGGTGAGCACGGTGTCGTTGGCGCCCGCCTGAACGTATGGCGTGATTACTGCCTGCTGGTCGGGCGTCAACTGGTTCCAGTTCGCCTGCACCCAGCTCGCAACCATGGTGCCCTCATTCGGAACGTCCGCCCCGTCTACCCCTGCGGGAACCTGGACGCCCGGGATGTTGATCTTGTATGCGTAGGCGAATGCCTGGAGAGCGACGTCCTTCGACGGTTGCGAGTCGCGGATCCTGCCGGTGATCGATTGCCAGATCGTCTGCTCGCTCGTGGCGGTCGCGCTCTTGCCGAACGGGTTGGCGACGATCACGATCACGGTACCGGCCAGCACGATCACGAGCAGCGCGACGAGTGCCGCGAGCATCGGACGGCGCCGGATGGCGAGCACGTTCTCAGACTAGCCCTCGGCCGGCCGTTTTCCGCCACGAAATCGTCGTCGTTGGACGCCGGACTGGGAGTAGAGTCCCCCATCCACCGGGCGACAGACTGCCCACAGTCACCCAATTGGAGGATTCCTTGTTCCACGACAACCAAACCTTCTCGAGCTTCTCCGTCGACGACCTCGCCGCCGCGAAGGCGTTCTACGGTGGCACCCTGGGACTAGACATAGCCAACGACCCGCAGGGCGGCCCTCAGCAGGGCGGGCTACGCATCACCCTCGCCAACGGCGGCATGCTCTACATCTACCCCAAGCCGAACCACGAGCCGGCGTCGTACACGATGCTCAACTTCATGGTCTCCGACATCGACCAGGCCGTCGATGGTCTGACTGCCAAGGGCGTGGCCATGGAGCACTACGACTTGCCGGAGATCAAGACCGATGCGAAGGGCATCGCCCGGAACAACAACAGCCAGATCGCCTGGTTCAAGGACCCGGCCGGCAACATTCTGTCTCTCGTCCAGATGTAGCAGAGCCGCCAATGGCGGACGCTAGCCACCCACATGCCTTGACGGAGTCATCGCGGCGATGTATACATACATCGTGGAGCGGACGCAGATCTACCTGAGCAAGGCGCAGGCCGCGGCTCTGGATCGCGAAGCGCTACGCCGCGGAACGACGCGATCGCACTTGATCCGCGAAGCAATCGAGCAGAGCTACGCCACCGAACGTGATCAGGAACGTGTCGACCGGGTCCTGGAGTCGACGGCCGGCCTGTGGAAGGATCGGACTGAGACTGGCGCGGAGTATGTCGATCGGATTCGTACCGGTGACAGGCTTCGAGAGCTGTTTGAGCATGAGGACGACGCCTCAGCGTGAGCGTCCTCATTGACACGTCGGTCCTAATAGACCACCTCCGCGCCGATCCGAGAGCCGTCCTGCTGCTCAAGGATCTGTTCGCCGACGACGAACGTGTGTGGGCCGCAACTCCAACCAGAACGGAAATCCTGGCCGGCATCCGCGAGGAGGAAATGAACGCGGTGGCTGGGTTGTTCGACCTTCTGTCCTGGATCGACATTGATGTCGGTATCGCTGATGCCGCGGGCGATCTCGCCCGCCGATATCGGCGGTCGCACGCCACGATCGACACCACCGACTACCTGATTGCCGCGGCGGCCAAATCCATCGAGGCTCAATTAGTGACGCTGAATGTTCGTCACTTTCCCATGTTCGAGGGCCTTCGGCAGCCGTACGCGGACTAGAGGCGCAGCGGCCCCCCTCTGGCGCTAGTCGGTGACCTCGACGAGCGCGTTGGCCATCCGCAAGTGTTCGGGTGTCCCGGGCACGACATCGAGCAGGCGTGGCGAAGCAACGACGATCGCGATCGCGCGCGCGCGTGAGGTCGCGACGTTGAGGCGATGGAGCGAGTAAAGGAACGCCATGCCGCGTGGCGCATCCTCCGGCCGCGACGTGGCCATCGTGTAGATCGAAACCGGCGCTTCCTGGCCCTGGAATTTGTCTACCGTGCCGACTCGGGCAGTGGGTCCCAGTCGCTCCTGGATCAGCATGCGATGGGCGTTGAACGGCGACACGATGACGATGTCGTCGGTGCCGATCGCACGCCGCGCGCCATCCGCATCCATCCAGTCACGACCGATCAACGCATTCCAGATCTCGCACACGCGATCAGCCTCTTCGATGCTCGCATTGGTGTTGCCGTCATGGTCGACAGGCACCCATCGCAGTCCCGACCCGGCCAGCCACTCGAAGCCGTCCGGCAGGCCATCCGCCAGGACCGATTGCCGCTCGAGTCCCGCCACCGATTCAAGCTTGCCCTCGTAAAACAACTCGCTCGTGAATTCCGTGATCGACGGATGCATCCGCCATGTCCGCTCGAGGAACAGTCCTTGCTCGGGCGTGACCGTCTCCGCACCGCCGAGCAGATGTGCGAGAGCCGAGACGCCGGCGCCATCCGGATGCACACCCTGGGTGGGCTGGTCGAGCTGCTGCGGATCCCCGAGCAATACGACGTTTCGCGCGCTGCCGGACATGGCCACGACATTGGCGAGCGACATTTGGCCCGCCTCGTCAACGAAGAGCGTGTCGATCAGCCCGGCCATGTCGGCGCGCGACCACAGCCACGCGGTCCCGCCGACCACGTCCACGGCACGTGACGACAGGCCCTCCACGACCTCGTCGTTGGAGCCGACGCACTTGACGAACGCGTGCTTGCAGCCGTCCTCGCCGTCGACCTTCTGCATGCCGCGCACTTCCACGCGCGCCAAATCGGCCGCTGATCCAACGGCGTCGAGCAGGTTGGCGATGACCTTGTGCGAGTTGGCGGCGACGCCGACCTGCCGACCGTCACGGACGAGCTCGAGGATCATGCGCGCGCCGGTGTACGTCTTGCCTGACCCCGGCGGGCCTTGGATGGGCAGCGTCGTGCGGTCGAGAATTGTGGCAAGCCGCATTGCCGCGTCGCTACCGGTTTCGGCATCACCGACGAGCGGCGAACCGTCCGCCTGACCCGCGCGCGGCGCCAGGCGCACAAGAAGTTCGCGCGCCGCCCGGTACTGATCTGAGTCAGAGTCGATGCCGTTGTCCGCGACCCACTCGCCGATGCGTGCGAGCGCATCTTGCTGAGCCTCAGCGTTGAAGATATCCAGCGGGACGACGGCTTCTGGGTGCCGACCAGACCAATCCTTTGGCCGCTTGATATCGATCGTGTTCGTCTTCTCGTCGATCGCCTCAGCGGTTCCAGTCTTGGTTTCCCTGGTGTCGGTGGTCTCTGGGTCGTGGAGTGCCACGCCGAGCTTGATCTTGTATTCCTGAGCGGGAAACTTGTATCGATAGAGATCGGAACGTGACCGTCCGCTCATCTCGATGCGTTCGACGAAGTCCAGCTGGCCGATCGGCTCGGCCTCGTCGACGAGCTCGTCCTCGGACATGCTCATCAATTCGTAGAAGCGCCACCAGGTCGACTTTGCCTCGCGCCGATGCCAGTCCAAAAGGTTGCGCAGGAGCCACGTCGCCCTATCAGCGTCGGTCTGCTGAGTTGGATCCGTTGGAATCGAAGCCGTGAGGCGTTCCTCGATGGCCTTGACCTTTGCCTGGCGCTCGGTGAATTCTTCGCGCAACTCTTCGACCACGGCCGGTGGACGTGGCAGCGCGACCGCGAACTGCTGCTCAGCATCGGCGCGCCGACTCTCCAGCCAATCGCGCAGCTTCTCCGTGGAGATGCAGTCGTCGCGGTTGTAAAGGCGGATCTTCTCCTTGATCTCGCCACTCGGATCGCCTTCCTCGAGCAGCGTCTCAAACTCGACGATGCTCGAGTTCGCATCCCGCAGCTCGATCTCGCGGACGTAGCCGTAGAGCGTCTCGAGGTTTTTGATCGAGTACTTGGGTGCCCCCACACGCACGCCCTGCCGCACTGCCCGGTACAGGTCGACGAACACCCGACCACGCAGCAGCTGATCGAGCTCCTCCTCGCGCGTCGCGTGCCGGCCGGCGAGGATCTTCAAATGGCTCGGCTCATACGCGCCGTAGTGGTAGATGTGCATGGTCGGATCCTGTTGCCAACGCCCGATGAACAGGTCCATGACCTCCTCGAACGCGCGCTTTTCGGACGCCCGATTGAATTCCTTGGCGTCTTCGTCATACGCCCAGAAGTCGACGTAATCGCCCTGGTCCCAGATCGTCGAACCCTGGCCGAGCATCCAGACGCCGAACAGGTACTCGAGCCCCTCCCAGAAGGCGAACGGGTCGCCTTCGATGTCGAAGAAAAGGTCCGTCCGCGACGGTGGAGGGAGGGTCGACAAACCGCGGTCGGCCACCAGCGCACCATCGGCATCGCGCTCCGGCTCGAGCAGCTCGAACTTGACCTTGCCTTCGCGCTCGCTCTCCAACTGAAGACGGGCCTGTTCGCGCACGCGCCACATCGACTCGTCCTGGCTCTTCTTCAAGCCAAGGTCGAATGGCTTGGTCAGTTGCACGAGCTTGGCTCGCGTGCTGGCGTCGTGGCTCGTCAGCGCCTGGCGCTGCGCGCGGCTGATGCCGGCGATGAGTGGCAGAGCGTCATCTGTGTGCCACTGGCCCAGGCATCTTGGGTACCACTTGCACACGTCGCAGTGAGCGACTGGATCGGGATAGGTCGCACTGGGGTCGACGTCCTTGGCGAGCTCGGTCTCGAAGCGTTGCTTGGCGTGCTGGTAGTAGGCCATCATCTCGGCCGTCCGGAATGGGTGCTCTTCCGCGGTGGCGCCACCCGTGACGACGTAGACGTGCTCCGGTCGGACACCCTGGATGCGCTCGATCTGCTCGACGTAGCTCGCGATCTGGATCAGGGCGCTCGCCTTGGCGACGTGCGCGAGCTTCGTGTCGGCGACCTCGTAGTGGTGGTCCTGCCCGAGCACGCCCGGCTCGCCGACGCGCAGGAGGAAGTCCGGAAATCCGAGCCAACGCCCATCGAACACCGTCGCCTGGTAGATGACGTCTACGCCCTGGCGCATCAGGGTCTCCGTCGCTCCCGCGCGGTCCTCGTACGAGTGATCCCAGTCCTCGTCGCCCCGGACGACATCCCGCCCGCGCTCGTCCTCGAGGACACGGATGTAGCGCTGCTCGTGGAGTCCGCCGCGCCGCTGCAGAAGCTTGACCTCGGGATCCTCGCGCTGGATTGGCTTGTGGATCAGCCCCGCGACCGCCTGCATGTCGAGGTTCGTGAGATGCCCGCAATCGAGGAATCCCACGAGATCCGTCGCCGCAACGATCAACTCCCCGTCTGGCCCGCCTCGCCGATGCACGTCCGAACTCTATCGAGCCGTCAGTCGACCGGTTTCCGGGGAAGCCAGATGGCGGAGCCGTCGTGGCCGCATGTCACCGCGTCTGCCACACCTTTGGCCGCGTCGATGGCGACCAGGGCCGCGCCGGTCGCGTCGATCCCGTCATGGGTCCACATGCCCAGAAGGGGTTCGATGATGCCTGCCTGATTCAGTAGTCGGACGCGGATCCTGGCGCCCTCAACGGTTGTCTTGTTCGGCAGCGGCTCATCCGACAGGGTCCGGAAGATCGCGTGAGGGTAGGTCTCGATAGTTCGTGTCACGCCGAAGAGCGCAGTGAACAGGTCGAAGCCCGTCTGGATCCAGGACGCGATCGGCGGTCCGATGGGCGTCACCCACGGCACCCACATGCCCCGCTGTCGGCCCAGGCCAATCTCCGCGCATCGGCCCGTCCTGAATTTCGCGCCCAGCTCCGCGTCGTCGCGATGTGGCGCGGTGGACAAGGCGGCCGGTGCGTCGATCGCAACGAAGTCGACGGTCCGTGCCCAGTCGGCGATGCTCGCCATGTCCGCCCGGGCAACTACCTCGGCGCGCTGGATCCGCAATGAGTCATCCATCTCGACGCAGAAAAGTCGATCAGCCGAGACGTCAATTCCGAGGCCTTTCACCTGTCTCTTGTACATGGTCGGCACGGGCTTCGCCGACTCGAATCGCCGGTAGTCTTCGTCGGCCATGGCGATCGATCTGCATGAGGTAGCGCGGCTCCGACTGCGCAACCAGCGCGTCACGGGCGAGAAGCTCGCGACGGCGGCGGAGGTGGTCGCCTGGCTGGGCTGCGTCCAGTCGCAGGAGTACTCGCTCGCGAAATGGTCGCTCGGGATGCGCGCCGGGCGGGACGGCGCCGCGCCGGGCGGCACCACCGGGCCAGGCCGCAGACTCCGCGAAACGGACGTCGACATGGCACTCGCCAAGGGCGAGATCCTGCGCACGCACGTCCTTCGCCCCACCTGGCACTACGTCGCTCCGGCCGACATTCGCGACTTCATACGCCTGACGGGGCCGCGGGTGCTCGCGGGCTCGGCCGGCCGGATGCGCGAGCTCGAGCTGGACGACCGCCAGATCCAGGCCAGCCGCGAGGTCATCAGCAAAGCTCTCGACGGTGGCACGCATCTGACCCGACTGGAGCTCCAGGCGGAGCTGGCCGCGGCCGGGCTGCATCCGGATGGCCAGCGCATCGCCTACATAGTCATGGCCGCGGAGTTGACGGCGCTCATCGCGAGCGGCACGCCACGGCCGAACAACAAGGCCACCTATGCGCTGCTCGACGAGTTCGCTCCTCCCAGCGCCCAGGACAGACAGCCGTTCGATCGCGACCGAGCCCTGGCCGCCCTGACGCTGCGCTACTTCACGAGCCACGGCCCTGCAACCATCCCTGACTACACCTGGTGGAGTGGCCTGACCGCCGCTGACGCGCGCCGTGGTCTCGACATCAACGCGCCGACGCTCGAGCTGCGCGACGTTGCGGGCGAAAAGTTCTGGTGGGCTGGGGACGTGGGTGGGTCGGCCGACTCTCCGCCCTCGCCAACGATCTACCTGATGCAGGCCTACGACGAATACGTCGTTGCCTACCGATCGCCGCGTAACCCCATCAACGTCGCCGGCCTGGCGTCGCCTTCTGTGCTCCAGTCGCCGCCCCTCTACCACGCGGTCTTGGTCGACACGCAACTCGTCGGCTATTGGCGCCGACTCACCGTCAAAGACGGCTACCGAGTGGAGACTTCGCTGCTCCGCGATCTCAATCCGCGCGAGCTGGCAGCGTTCGACGCGGAGCTCAAGCGTTACTCCGACTTCACGCAACGTCCCGTCATCAAGGCCGACTAGCGCCGCGTTGTTTTTTGAGCCTCGTCGGCAATATTGCAGATCAGTTGAACAAGATGCCGGTCATCCGGAGCTCTGCACGCGGTCTTGTGCCGATTTTAGGCGATTCGACTCTTCCAGACATGCAACTTTGCAGATCCCCTGACAAAGACGTCACGCACACGCCGCGAACGGACCCTTCTATCGACGGACGGGGACAGTGGTGTGCAAGTGATCTGCAATTCTGTAGAAATCACGGACGAGCCCGCGCGCTCTCGGCCGGTATCTGCGCCGCGCCACCCACTGGTGGCCGTCCTCGAAACTCACGTTACTGACATGGACACGTCGAACGTCATCGCGAAAGGAGCGCAACCGGCGGCCCCGCCTGCTGCCGTGGGTGAGCCGGAGATTGTCTTCGTGCCGCTCATCCCGACGACCAGGCCGCTCGCCGTCTGACTGGGTGAGATGTGAACCTGCTCGCGCGTCGTGTATGCGCCGCTGACGAGGTCACCCGACGAGGTTTGGCACGTGCTGCCGCCGATCCTGCTGTACCACTGCGCCGCGCCGCTGTACGTGTAGACACTGCCGTTCCATTTGAAGATGATCGATCCCAGGCGGTTTCCCGTGTCCGAATCGAACGTGTTGACCGCCAGCCGGCAGTCGGCCTCCGATGCGCAGTGCGAGGTGATCGCGTAGCGACGGTGATGCTCTCCGACGGCCACGAATGGATCGCCCGACACACCGCTCGGCGAATTGCCAACCGACCAGTTGCCATCTGCAACCAGGGGAAGGTCGGGCGGCGGAGTGGGCGTCGCAGTTGGCGGCGGAGTGGGCGTGAGCGTGGGAGTGGAAGTCGGAGATGGAGTCGGCCTGGCTGTTGGGCGCGGTGTCCTGGTCTGGCTGGAGCTGGGAGTCGACGATGGGTTGTCGGTTGGGAGGAGGATGGAAGGCGTGGGTTCTGCGGTCGCGGTCGCGGTCGCCGCGGGCGCGGGGCTGCTCACAGCGACGGCCGGAACCGTTGGCAGCGCGGGCGACTGAGTCGCGGATGGTGGGGCCGCGAGGAACGAGACTGCAGCAAAGGCGACGAGAGCGCCCAAGCCGGCGGCCGCGATCAAGCCCACGACCATCGCAGCGGGCGCCACGCGCCGTGGACGTGGACCTGAGACGACCGTTGGCGCCGTAGCGCTGACCGCTAACGGTGCCGGGGCAGCGCCTGCGACGTAGTGCGCACCCGCCGCGGCCAGTGCCTTGGCAAATTCGCCCGCAGATCTGTAGCGATCCTCCGGACGTTTGGCCATGCCGCGAGCAACAACCTGGCCAACGCGCGAAGGCAGGTCCGGCCGCAAGTCCGTGGCGAGCGGCGGTGGATCGAAGAGCTGCGCATTGACCAGCGCCATCTCGTTGTCGCGCCGGTAAGGCATCTCGTCGGTGAGCATCTGGAATGTGGTCGCCGCCAGCGCGTATTCGTCCGCCCGGCCATCGATCGGCGCCGAGTTGAGCTGCTCCGGTGCCGTGTACGCAAGCGTGCCCATGAAGCCGCCGGTCCGCGTCAGGTGCGTCCCTTCCATGCCCAGCGTCAGGCCGAAGTCGGCGAGGTAGACATGGTCGGTGCCGTTTTGTCCGTGACTGGCCATGAGCACGTTGGCCGGTTTGACGTCGCGGTGGATGACCCGCTGGCTGTGCGCCTCGTCCAGAGCGTCGGCAAGCTGGGTAACTATCGAGACGACACGGGCCAGCTCCAGGGGCCCCTCGGATTTCATGACCTCGGCGAGATTGGGTCCATCGACGAGCATCATTGCGATGTACAGTTGATCGCCCCAGGCGCCGCCGTCGTAGATGGGCACGATGTGGTCGTTCTTCAGCAGCGCCGTGATCCGGTACTCACGTTCGAACCGCGCGCGGTAGATGAAGTCGATCGAGTAACCCGGGTCGAGCAGCTTGAGCGCGACGTCGCGATTGAGCCGATCATCGTGCGCGCGGTATACCGTGGCCATCGCGCCACGCCCGATCACGCCCGTGATCGTGTAGTGGCCGACGCTGTCGCCGACAGCGGCCATCAGAGCTGGCCCTTGCGCTGAAGCACCGACCAACTCTAGATGACGGTAACGAGAATCCTTTCGTGACCCGACACCCCACGCGCCGCGGCGCGAGCCTTATGTAGCGAGGCGCGCGGCTACATCGGCGTAACCGGCGTGCCGCGGCCGAGCCACCAGCGCGCCCTCGAGTGAGATGAAACGACGCTGACGACCAATCGCGAGCGGATCAAGAACCACGAGCGTGGACGCTTTGCCCGTGGGCGAAGGCGCACCCGACCACCATTGTTCGAAAGGAGTGGGGCTGTCGGGGCAGAGGACACGGAACGATTCGGTTCTCAGGCGTAGCGAGTGGAGCACCTCGGCCGACCAGAGCGCGACGATGACGTGCGTTTCGCTCTGCCACGTGGTGATGCCGAGACGCTCCGCCAGTGCGGCGCCAAGGTACGCGCGCTTCGCGTTGAAGGCACCGGCGGCCTCTTGGAGATCGGGAAAGCGCGTGCGGTTCTCGATGTGCAGCAGCGCTTGGGCGTCTGCATCCCAGGCGACGAGGTCGGCACGTCCGGCGAACTGGTAGTGCTGATAGGGCTCGTCAATTGCAAGGGCGTAACCGAACGGCCGAAAGTGCGCGGCCTCGAACTCGCCCATGGCCGAGTGGACCACGTCCTGCCGCGGCCGGGGCGCCTTTCGCCGCGGATCCACAAGGTTCCATTCGAGCTTGAGACCCAAGGAACCGACGAGGCGCAAAGTTGCATCCAGCGACACTGGCTCGCCGCGCAGCGCGAGGTAGGCGAGCTCGCGGGAGACACCGGCCGCGCCAGCGAGGCGCGCCACGCTCCACTTTCGTTCTTGGCGCGCTTCGTCAAGCCGCGCTCCAAAGAGGCTGAAGAACGAGCGCAGCGCCGCACTCGCGTTCCTGGAGCGTGGCGTCGATGGTCTCGCTGGCGACATTGCACATCAATTGCACATGTCAGCGCTTATCGGCGGCTTTGCGCGCACTTGGCCGCTTATTCTCGGCATCTCCAGCGCTCCAGGCGCGCAACTTTGCACATCGCTTGCCAAAGTCGTTGATCTGGATCGGAATACCGTGCCTGCGTAGCATCGAAACTCACCGTCGCGGGCGGAGGTGTGTAGTTGATGTGCAAACCTGGGTCTACGGGTTGTCGGAGTCGGCGGGCACCGTCGCGTTGAGCTCGTCGCGGACGGTGAGAAACTCGTTCGCGATGACGTCAACCAGGGCACCGATTTCCGGCTCTGCCAGATCATCACCCTCCGTCGTCGCCACGGATGTCATCGTCTCGAGCTCGCGGGTCATCGCGGAGAGCCCGAGTGCTCCGACCGTCGCGGAGGTCGACTTCAGCGTGTGTGCAGCGCGATTTGTTGACTCGACATCGAGCGTAACGATCCCCTCGCGAATCGAGGCAATGAGGCGCGGCGTATCCTCGAGATAACTGTCGATGACCTCGCGCAGGAACGCGGGATCGTCGCCGATCGCGTGATGTAGCTCGTCCAGAACGTCCTGGTCGACCGCCCGTGGCTCTTCCTGGTCGATGGTTCCTGGCTCGTCCTCCATCAGGGCTTGACGGGCGTGGGTTTGGCCGGCGTGGGCTCAGCGGCAGTGGGTTTGGCGGGCGTGGGCGCGGCGGCCTGCGTGGTCCTGGCGCGCGACAAAATCACCGGCGAGGGATACGCCGGCGGGGCCACGGCGGCAGTAGCGTAGGCCGGGGTGGGCTCTGCGGCAGTGGGTTAGGCGGGC
>JBBQEC010000025.1:0-16038 GCA_038320305.1 Candidatus Limnocylindrales bacterium
ATCACGGTGCGCGCCATCCGCAGCGGCGTCGGCGTCGAGCGAACGTTCAAGATCCATTCGCCGCGCCTCGAGAAGATTGAGGTCGTGCGCCACGGCGTGGCGCGCCGCGCACAGCTCTACTTCCTGCGCAACCGTGTGGGCAAGGCCGCCACACTCCGCGAGCGCCGGCCCAGCTAGCAATTCGCGCGGCCTGGCGCTGAGCCGGACGCCCGAATCGACACAACGGACGCCCGACCTGCCGGGCGGACCCACAGGCGACGGACTAACCTTCGACGCGATGGGGGTCATCACTCCGACACGACGCCTGGAGCTCCGTCTCTCGCGAGAGCACGGCTATCAGGTAATCCTCGGCGTCGATGAGGTTGGCGTGGCTCCCAGCAGCGGCCCGGTGGTTGCCTGCGCGTTGGCCATGCCGCTCGACAAGAAGCCGATCCCCGGTGTGCGCGACTCCAAGACCCTGTCCGCGGCGCAACGCGAGCGACTGGCCAAGAAGATCCTGCGCCGCGCCACGACCGTTGGCCTGGGCGCTGCCTCGGTTCGCGAGATCGACCAGATCAACATCTACTACGCGACCGTGCTGGCAATGAAGCGCGCCGTGACGCACGCCGGCGACCATGACTATGTCATCGTCGACGGCCGTCACATCCGCGGCTTCGAGGAGCACGTCGGGCCCTACCGCGCAATCATCGACGGCGACGCGCTGTGCTACGTCATCTCGTGTGCCTCGATCGTGGCCAAGGTGACGCGCGACCGACTCATGACCAGGCTCGCCGTGCGCTATCCGGGATACGGTTGGGAGCACAACGCTGGCTATGCAACGGCCGACCACCGCGCCGGGATGGCCGCCCTCGGCGTGACACCGCACCATCGACGCTCGTTCATCAGCACCAAGCGGATCCTCGAGGGCGAACAGACGTCATTCGACCTCTTTGCCGAGGACGCGGGTTCCGTGGCGATTCCAATCGAGGTCGGCCTCGATGCGAGACTCGAGGTTCCGGTCCCGGCCTGACGGATGCGCACTGCCACTAGCTGTGGCCCGCGCCTGGTGCACGCGCACCAGTGCCTAAATGCAGCGCCGAGGCCAAATGCACTGGCAGTCGTGCGTAGCAGCCAACCTGGAGGGGCTGGCGTGGTGGATGCGCACTACGAGGAGTGCAATCGGCCACGCGGTGGTCGTTAGGCCCCTGTCTGGGACCACGAATGCAGCCTAAGGCGTCATTCACCAGGATCTGGCCCGGCTCGAGCCGAGGCATGGTCAAACATTCGACCCTTACGGCTGAGGAATTGGCCGGCTGGTCGGATTCCCATCCTCATTGGCCACGCGACAGCACGGTTGGTGGCCGACCTGCACTCCAGCGTGACCAAAAGGGGAAGTGATTGGCCGTAAGGGTCGGAATTGCTAACAAGAGTGGCGGTTAAGTCGGCGATAAGCGGCCGCGCCTACGGTTCGTCCGATGCGGACGGTGCGACAGACACGCGGCGCGTTCGCGGAGGACGTCGCGGCCGCGTGG
Organism: Candidatus Limnocylindrales bacterium; assembly: GCA_038320305.1. Lineage (GTDB taxonomy): Bacteria > Chloroflexota > Limnocylindria > Limnocylindrales > CSP1-4 > JALYGJ01. The sequence goes on from JBBQEC010000025.1 coordinate 1,512, forward strand.
CTTGTCCAGCATGGGTGGCGGATCCTGGCGCGCAACGTGAAGATCGGCCAGCGCGACGAGATCGACATCGTCGCGATCGATCCAGGTCCGCCTGAGGAGCTCGTGTGCGTCGAGGTCCGCTCCGCGCGCAGTAGCGAATATGGCACGCCTGAAGAGCGCGTCGACGCGCGCAAGGTCGGACATCTGTACAGAGCGGCGCGGGCATTCAGTCGGTCGCAGCAGGCGCTCGACCGGGGCGTCGGAGCTACCTCAGCGCGCGTCGACCTCGTGGTCGTGGACCTGCGCAACCTTCCTCAGGTGCGCCATCTGAAATCACTCGAGCCGGTCTGAGCGGAGAGGCGGTGTAAACTCGGGCAGGTCGCGAAGACGGCCAGCCGCCCACCGGGGCGGACATCACACGCGTGTTGCTCCCCGCAAGGTGCCTCATCGGCCATAAGCCGAGGGGTTGCGGAACCAGGACGCACGCGGAGGTTTAACCGAAACAGGAGGCTCCCGTTCCTATGCCCACCGTGTCCATGCGCCAGCTTCTGGAAGCCGGTATCCACTTTGGCCACCAGACCCGACGCTGGAATCCCAAGATGCGCCGCTACATCTTTGCCGAGCGCAACGGGATCCACATAATCGATCTCGCCCAGACGGTCACGGGCTTGGAAGCCGCTCTCGAATTCGTGCGCGAAACGGTCGCCAAGGGTGACACGATCCTCTTCGTCGGCACCAAGAAGCAGGCCCAGGAGCCAATCCTGGAAGAGGCCACGCGCGCCGAGATGCCGTACGTCAATCAGCGCTGGCTGGGCGGGATGCTGACCAACTTCGTCACAATCCGCAAGCGGCTCGGCCTGCTCGATCAGCTCGAGGCGCGCCACCTCAATGGTGATTTCGAGCGGATGTCCAAGAAGGAAGCCAGCAAGCTCACCGATGAGATGAACAAGCTCAGCCGCACGCTCGGTGGCATGCGCAAGATGCGCCGCCTGCCGGGTGCGATGTTCGTTATCGATCCGCAACGCGAGCACATCGCCGTGATCGAGGCGCGCAAGCTGGAGATCCCGGTCATCGGCACTGGCGACACGAACGTCGACCCGGACATGCTCGACTACGTCATTCCGGCCAACGACGACGCGATCCGCGCGATTCGGCTGCTGTGTCAGCTCGTGTCTGAGGCGGCCATCGAAGGCGCCCAGGAGCGCGCGGCGCGGCCCGTGGACGAGCCCATGGCCGCAGCGGTCGAAGAGCTGGAAGAGGCGAGCGACGAGATGGTCGCAGCCCTCGCTGCAGGCGGCACGTTCAGCTTCGAGCCGGAGCCGGACGAGGACGAGCTGCTGCCGGTCGAAGCAACCGCCGCTGCCGCCGAGGAGCCTGAGGTCGAAGTAGCGGCGCCCACGCCACAGGCTCGACCCGCAATCGCTCGTCCGGCCACAGTACGTCGTGCGGCGCCGGCCAAGAAGGATGCGCAAGAGTCGGCCGACTGACGGCTCGGCCCTGAGTCAATCAGAAGAGAATGGCGCCCGCCGCCGAGCGGTTGCACGCATACGAACGAATACGAAGGAATCGAATGGCTGACATCTCTGCCCAGAACGTAAAGGATCTCCGCGAGCGCACGGGCGCCGGAATGATGGACTGCAAGCGCGCCCTCGAGGAGTCCGATGGCGACGTCGACAAGGCCATAACTCTGCTGCGCGAAAAGGGCGCTGCGTCGGCGGCCAAGAAGGCCGGCCGCGACGCGCGCGAGGGTCTCGTCGCAAGTTACATCCATGCCGGCGGTCGCATCGGCGTGCTCATCGAGGTCAATAGCGAAACGGACTTTGTCGCGCGCAACGAAGAGTTCCAGAAGCTGGTCCGCGAGCTTGCCATCCAGGTGGCCGGTCACTCGCCAACGTATGTCACGATCGAATCGATACCCGCAGACGTGCTCGAGGCCAAGCGCGCCGAGTTGGTCGCCGACGAAACGACCCAGAAGAAGCCGGAGAACATCCGCGCTCAGATCGTCGACGGTCAGCTGCGCAAGTGGTACAGGGAAGTCGTGCTCTACGAGCAGCCTTTCAAGGACACAGATGAGCCCGTAAGTGGCTTGATCACCGAGGCGATCGCGCGCATCGGTGAGAACATTCGTGTACGCCGCTTCGCGCGTTATCAGGTTGGGGAGGAGATTTGAGCGACGCAATCGCTCAGCATCCTGACGTGACAGCCGTGCCGTTCATGCCCGGCAGCGACGAGAGCGTGCGCTACGGCCGCATCTTGCTCAAGATCAGCGGCGAGGCCCTCATGGGCCGCCGCTCATATGGCGTCGACCCCGAGATGACCGTGTTCATCGCTCGACAGGTTCGTGAGGTCCACACCCTCGGCGTGCAGGTCGCGATCGTCGTCGGTGGCGGCAACATCTTCCGTGGCATGGCCGCTGCGGCGACGGGCATGGACCGAGCCACGGCCGACTACATCGGCATGCTTGCCACGGTCATGAACGGCCTGGCGCTGCAGGACGCCCTGGAGCGTGAAGGCATCCAGACGCGCGTCATGTCGGCAATCGCGATGAGCGAGGTTGCCGAGCCGTACATCCGCCGCCGGGCCGTGCGCCACCTCGAAAAGGGGAGGGTCATCATCCTCGCCGCAGGCACCGGTAATCCGTACTTCACGACCGACACGGCGGCGGCGTTGCGCGCCGTCGAGATCCATGCCGAGGTCCTGCTCAAGGCGACCAAGGTCGACGGCGTGTACGACAGCGACCCAATGACGAACCCGGCTGCTGTGCGCCATGAGCGCCTTCGATACGTTCAGATGATCAACGACCGCCTCGAGGTAATCGACGCGACTGCCGTGACCCTGTGCATGGAGAACAACATGCCCATTGTCGTGTTCGATCTCAACCAGCCCGGCCACATTCGTGCCGCGGCTCTCGGCGAGCGGATCGGAACCCTGATCGACGGTGGAGATGGAGAGCCGAGATGACCGACGAAATGAAGCAAGACGCCGAGAGCCGCATGAGTCGGGCACTTGACGCACTCGAACGCGAGTTGGCCGCGATTCGCACCGGACGGGCGGCAACGTCGCTCGTGGAGCGAATCCCCGTCGACTACTACGGCACGTTGACGCCGCTCAACCAGCTGGCCAGCATCAGCGTGCCTGAGGCGCATTCGATCGTCATTCAGCCGTGGGATCGCAGCGCTCTGGGTGCGATCGAGAAAGCAATTCTGAAGAGCGAAGTTGGGCTCGTGCCCAACGTCGACGGAACGGCCGTGCGCCTGAATATCCCGCCACTGACGGAGGACCGTCGCAGAGACCTCGCCAAACTCGTCCACAAGCGCATGGAGGAGGCGAAGGTCGAGATCCGCAATCACCGCCGCGACGTCGCGGACGAGATAAAGCGGGCCGAGAAGAACGGCGACACGACCTCAGACGAGAGTCGGCACGATCTTGATGTGCTTCAAAGGGTGACCGATCGCTGGACCGCAGAAGTGGACCGCGTCGGTAAGCACAAAGAGCAGGAGATCATGGAGGTCGGATGACCTCCGTCGAGGTGCACCGGCCGCCCGACCTTCCTGGGGTTGCCCAACCACGACCCGCTGTCGACGGCGCAGGCGCCGACCCGCTGCCACGACACGTCGCCATCGTCATGGATGGCAACCGGCGTTGGGCGAAGCTGCACGGCATGTCCGAGGCGGGCGGTCACTCGGCCGGGGTCGACGCAATCCGGCCCATCGTCGAGCACGCTGCCGATCGCGGCATCGACGCACTATCGATCTACGCCTTTTCGCGCGAGAACTGGACGCGCAGCGACGAGGAGGTCGGAACGCTTTTCGCGCTGCTCGAGGCTGCCATTCGGCGCGAGACACCGGACCTCATCAAGCAAGGCGTGCGCGTCCAGATCCTGGGCCGCCTCCATGAGCTGCCCGAGACGACGCGAGCCTCGATTGCGGACGCGATCGGCGCCACGGCCGGCGGCCGGCGCATGACCCTGAACGTGGCCTTCAACTACTCCGGGCGTTCCGAGATAGTCGATGCCGTCCAGCGCGCGATGACCGATGGCATGGGCGCTGCCGAGATAACCGAGGAGGCGATCGGCGAGCGCCTGTACACAGCCGATGTGCCGCCGCTCGACCTGCTCATCCGCACGGGCGGCGAGCAGCGCATCTCGAACTTCCTGATCTGGCAGGCGGCGTATGCCGAGCTCTACTTCACTGACCTGCTGTGGCCCGACTTCGAGCCGGCCTCGCTCGACGCGGCCCTGACCGAATTCGCTCGGCGCTCACGTCGCTTCGGGCGCTAGCGTCACAGAATGCGCCAGCGCCTGATCAGCGCGGCCGTGCTCGTGCCGGTCGTCGTCATCATCTTCCTGCTCGGAGCTCCGTGGCTGACGATTGGCATCGCGCTACTTGCCGCGATGGCCGCGTACGAGACAACGCAGCTGGTCAAGCGCGCCGGCGTGCCGGCCTCAACCTGGATGCCGGTCATCGTCGCCCCGATGGCCGTCATAGGGTTTGCCTGGGTCGCCGGGCCAGAGCGCCTTCCGACCGCGTGGACGATCGTCGCTCCGGGAGTCGGCATCGTCATCGTAGTCGCCGCGATCCTCGCCTTTCGCCAGCGCGACCCGGCCGACGGCTTCAAATCGTGGGTGGGAACCATCGTCGCGTGCCTCTATCCATCACTCCTGGCATTTGTTGCCGCGTTGGTTGGCATCAGCGCCGTGACCCAGGATGGCCAGCTATTCGGCGTCCCGCTCGATACCGGGCGCCTGCTGGTGCTGTTCCTGCTGCTGACCGTTTGGACACTCGATAGCGGCGCCTTCATCGCGGGCAAATACCACGGCCGTGGCCGATTCATGAATCACATTTCGCCGAACAAGACGTGGAGTGGCGCAATCGGTGGAGCAATTGCGGCGATCGTCATTGCCACGATCCTGTTCATTGGCATGGGCCGTTCGCCGATCGGCGGCGCGCTTCTCGGCCTGGCCATCGCGGTGTTCGCCCAAGCGGGCGATCTCGCAGAGTCAATGCTCAAGCGTGCCGCCGGCGCCAAGGACTCGGGCACGCTCATTCCCGGCCATGGCGGCTTTCTCGACCGCGTCGATTCCTTCCTGTTCGCGGCCCCTGCCATGTACGGCGCACTGACGATCGTGTCCCTGCTGCGCGCGGGCGGCGTGCTGTGAGCGAGCGCACGCGCGTCGCAGTGCTGGGCAGCACTGGCTCAATCGGGCGTCAGACGCTCGACGTGATTGGCCAGCTGCCTGAGCGATTCGAGATCGTCGCCCTCGCCGCGGGTCGTGACGAGGCCACCTTCAACGACCAGGTTGCACGCTTCAAGCCACGGACGAGTGCCCTCGCCAGTGACGGCATCGACGCCCTGGAGGAGATCGCGTCACGCGACGACGTGGACATCGTGGTCGTGGCCACAACCGGTGTCGTCAGCCTCAAGGCGACCCTGGCCGCGCTGGAACAACACAAGATCGTGGCCACGGCCAACAAGGAGACGCTTGTCGCGGGTGGCCACCTGGTCATGCCTCTGGCGCGCCGTCTGGCGGCCGATAATGGTGACCACGACCTTGCCACCGGCGCGCTCAACTGGCTCCGGCCAATTGACAGCGAGCACTCGGCAATGTGGCAATGCCTTGCCGGCGAGCGACACGAAGATATCCGTCGCTTGATCATCACCGCGAGTGGCGGTCCGTTCCGCACGTGGTCGGCTGAAAGGCTCAAGTCGGTGACCCCTGAGCAGGCGCTCGCGCACCCGACCTGGCGCATGGGCGGCAAGATCACGATCGACTCGGCGACGCTCATGAACAAGGCGCTGGAGGTCATCGAGGCGCGCTGGTTGTACGATTTTGGCGACGATCAGGTCGACGTCGTCGTCCAGCCTCAGAGCATCGTCCACTCGTTGGTCGAGTTCGCGGACGGCTCATTAAAGGCACAACTCGGGCTTCCAGACATGCGCATTCCAATCCAATACGCGCTCACTTATCCGGCCCATACGGTCTCGCCGGCGCCGCGCGTGTCATTGACTGAGCTGCCGCCGATCAGCTTCGAAGAGCCCGACACGCGGCGCTTCGCCGCGCTCGAGATTGGCCGCGCCGCTGGGCGCAGGGGCCCCAGGGCGAGCGCGGCACTGATCGCTGCAGACGATGTCGCCGTAGATAGATTCATGAATGGTTCGCTCGACTTCCTGGGCATCGCGACCCTGTGCGCGGATGCCGTCGAGCGTTTCGGCGACGGGCCGCCGCCGCCGCTCGATGAGCTGCTTGCACTGGATGCCGAGGTCCGCGCATGGGCAACGGCTGCAACCGTTACCACAGCTGGAGCGTCTGCCAACTGATGTTCGATTTCATAGGCCTGGGCAACGGCCTGATCAACGTTGTCCTGCTCCTCGTCATCCTCGTCGGGCTCGTGGTATTCCACGAGTTCGGCCACTTCATCGTCGCCCGGCGCGCGGGCGTGACTGTGCACGAGTTTGGCATCGGCTTCCCTCCGCGCGCCGCCACCTACTACCGCGACAAGAAAGGCACTGCCTACACGCTCAACTGGCTGCCGATCGGTGGCTTCGTGCGCATGGAAGGCGAGGACGGCGAATCGGACGATCCGCATTCGTTCATCAGCCAGCGGCTGCGGACGCGCCTCACAATCTTGCTAGCCGGCGTGGGCATGAACATCCTGCTCGCGTTTTTGATCTTTACCGGCATCGCCCTGTTGAACGATCCGGTCGCCAGTGTGCGCGTCGCTCATGTCCAGGACAACAGCCCGGCCTCCACGATCGGGCTCGTTGGTGGGCAACCGATTGGCACCGACTCCGAGGGCAAGCCAACCTACGACAACTCCGGTGACGTGATTATCGCCATCGATGGCAAACAGTTCCCGATCTTCGACCGGGTGGACCAGCCCGCTCCTTCGCTGACATATCTGCGCGAGCACGCGGGCCAGCAGGTCACATTAACGGTCAAAGGCACCGATGGTTCGACGCGCGATGTGAGCGTGACCCTGCGCCCAGCGGAGGAAGCCGCACAGCAGGGCGCGCTCGGCATCCTGGTTCAACCACAGCTCGTCCAGGGCAGCATCACGCACGATCCGCTTACGGCCGTCGCGATTGGCTTCCAGCGCACCGTTGATGCGGCAACGCTCATCCTGCGCGGCCTGGGTGACCTGGTCAGCAACCTGACCAACCCGCCTGTCTCTGGCCCAGTTGGCATCGTCGGCGCGATCGGACAGGTCCGTTCATCGCTGCCGCCGGTGTACCTGATCTGGTTCATCGGCCTGCTCTCGGCGAACCTGGCCGTGGTCAACATCCTGCCCTTCCCGCCGCTCGACGGCGGCCGCATCGCCGTTTCGCTCATCCAGGCCGCGACGGGCAATCGAATCGGCGAGGCCGCCGAGCGGCTTGTCTACCTGACCGGTTTCATCGTCTTGATGGCGCTACTCGTGTGGATCACGTTCTTCGACATACAGCGGCTCGCCTGATGCAGGCGAGCATCCAGGAGGAGCGCGTCGAGCTCGGCCGCGTCGAGGGTGCTCCGCATCTGCCGGGACGCCGCCCGACGCCCACGGTCAACGTGGGCGGCGTGTTGGTCGGATCCCGGAATCCCATCGTCGTGCAGTCGATGACGAACACCGACACGGCCGATCCCGACGCCACTTCCCTCCAGGTTGCCGCGCTCGCTCACGCTGGCTCCGAGCTTGTACGGGTGACGGTCAACAACGACGGTGCCGCGGCCGCGGTTCCGGAGATTCGGCGCAAGCTCAACGACCTGGGCGTCGCGGTGCCGATCATCGGCGACTTCCACTACAACGGGCACCAGTTGCTGGTCGAGTTCCCGGAGATGGCCAGGACGCTCGACAAGTACCGCATCAACCCAGGGAACGTCGGTGCCAAGCGCCATGATGAGAACTTCGTGACGATCATCCGGGTCGCGCTCGAGAACGACAAACCCGTGCGCATCGGTGTCAACTGGGGCTCGCTCGATCAGGCGCTCCTGACGACGCTCATGGACGCAAATGCACTGCTGCCGGTGCCAGCCGACTCACGCGACGTGATGATCGAGGCCATGGTCCAGTCTGCGTTGCGTTCGGCCGAGCTCGCCGAGGAGACTGGTCTGGCGCACGACAAGATCATCATCAGCGCCAAGGTTTCGCAGGTCCGGGACCTGTTCGACGTCTACACGTTGCTCGCGGCGCGCTGCGACTACCCGCTCCACCTGGGCCTGACCGAGGCGGGCATGGCCATGAAAGGCATCGTCGCCTCGACTGCGGGCCTGTCACTGCTGCTTAACAAGGGCATCGGCGACACGATCCGCGTGTCCCTGACCCCGGCACCCGGTGGTGATCGCACCGAAGAGGTCCTCGTCTCCCAGCAGGTCCTCCAGTCGCTTGGGCTGCGCTCATTCACTCCCCAGGTTTCGGCATGCCCAGGCTGCGGCCGGACGACGTCGACCTTCTTCCAAAAAATGGCCGAGGAGATCCAGGCTTACCTACGCACGCAGATGCCGATCTGGGCCAAGACCTATCCCGGCGTCGAGGACATGCGTGTCGCTGTAATGGGCTGCGTCGTCAACGGCCCGGGCGAATCGAAGCACGCCGACATCGGCATCTCGCTGCCTGGAACGTTCGAGGAGCCCGTTGCACCAGTCTTCGTCGATGGCGCCCTGCGGACGACGTTGCGCGGCGACGGACTGGTCAAGGAGTTCATCGCCATCCTCGACCGCTACGTCGCGCAGCGCTACGGCCAATCGGCCGCCGACGCGTAGTCGCCGCGCTCGTACAGGCACTATCTATGGGCCCGGTGCCCAGGCGCGCTGGAACGTCAAGAGTTCGACCTTGTCGCAGCCCTCGTACAGGCACTATCTGTAGACCCGGTGTCCAGGCGCGCTGGAACGTCAAGAGTTCGACCTTGTCGCAGCCCTCGTACAGGCACTATCTGTGGGCCCGGTGCCCAGGCGCGCTGGAACGTCAAGAGTTCGACCTTGTCGCCGCAGATATAGGCATTATCTGTGAAGGAGTCGCGTTAGATGCGGTCCCGCCGGCTTACCCCGCAGGGAGCACGCATTGATACCGATAGTGCCTGTAACGGGTCGTCATACGGGCTCATATTTGCGAGCCGTCTCGCATCTCGCCACCATCGCTCGGGCCGCGCCGGCGTTCAGTCGCGGACGTCCTCGCGTCTGCGCTAGGATTACGGCCCCTCGCGATCAAGAGCGCTCGGAGAGCCCGTGTCCGAAGAGCAGCAAAGCCGTTTCGTCACATCCATCACGCCCCAGTCGAAGGACTTTCCGGGCTGGTACAACGATGTCGTCCTCAAGGCGCAGCTGGCCGATTACTCGCCCGTGCGCGGCTGCATGGTCATCCGGCCGTACGGCTATGCGATGTGGGAGTCGATGCGCGATGAGCTCGATCGGCATATCAAGCGGACCGGCCATGAGAACGTCTACTTCCCGCTGTTCGTGCCCAAGAGCTTGCTTGAAAAGGAAGCCGAGCACGTCGAGGGCTTCAATCCGCAGGTGGCCTGGGTAACCCACGCCGGCGGCAAGGAACTTGACGAGTGGCTGGCAATTCGCCCGACGAGCGAGGCGATCATTGCCGAGAAGGTCAAGGATTGGGTGCAGTCGTATCGCGACCTGCCGCTGCTGATGAACCTGTGGAACAACGTGGTGCGTTGGGAGCTGCGCACCAGGCTCTTCCTGCGCACAACTGAGTTCCTATGGCAGGAGGCGCACACGTTTCATGCGACCGAGCAAGAGGCTGCCGACGAGGTAGCCACAGGCCTGGAGGCCTATCGCGCGACTTCAGAGGAGTGGCTGGCAATCCCGGTAATCAAGGGCCGCAAGACAGAGAACGAGAAGTTTCCCGGAGCCGTCTATAGCGAGTCGATCGAGGCCATGATGCGCGACGGCAAGGCGCTCCAGTCGGGGACGAGCCACATGCTCGGCCAGAATTTTTCGAAGGCCGCGGGGATCACCTTCCTTGATCGCGACAACACGCTCAAGAATCCGTACGGCACCTCGTGGGGCTTTTCGACGCGCATGGTCGGTGCTCTGATCATGGCTCACGGGGATGACTCGGGTCTCGTTCTGCCGTCCAACGCTGCGCCAACCCAGCTCGTGATCGTGCCGATCTTTCGCACGGATGACGAGCGTGCTGCGGTTGCGGCTGCGGTCGAGACGCTCGAGAAGTCACTCGCGGATGTGCAGACTGCGTCTGGTCCGCTGCGCTTCAAGACGGACTGGCGCGACGAGAAGCCGGGCTTCAAGTACAGCCACTGGGAACTGCGCGGAGTGCCCTTCAGGCTCGAGATAGGGCCGCGCGATGTCGCTGCCGGCCAGGGCGTGCTGGTTCGGCGCGTGGACCGCGACAAGCAGCCGATGAGCCTTGCCGGGCTTGCCGCGGAGCTGCCCAACCTTCTCACTGACTACCAGGCCCGTCTCTTCCAACGTGCCTTGGACTTCCGCGCCGCGAACACTCATTTCGCCGATACCTACGACGAGTTCAAGGCCGTCCTCGACAAGGAAGGCGGGTTCCTGATGGCGCCCTGGTGTGGCGACGGGGCGTGCGAAAAGCAGATCGGCGCTGAGACCGGCGCGTCGATCAGGGTCATTCCGTTCGACTCACCCGACGAAGCCGGAAAGTGCATGATCGACGGCAAGCCGTCAGAACGCCGAGTCCTTTTCGCCCGGGCTTACTGACGGCCGGGACGGAAGAGTCATGACCGACGAGCAGCTCGGCGACAACCTCAAGACCTGGGAGGCGTGGACGCAGATCCACGTCGGCTCCGATTTCTACGACGTCGCCTCGTTTCGCGATGAGCGCAATCCGATCAGGGTGCGTGACTATGAGATCGCAGAGGTCGGGCCGGTCGCCGGCAAGTCCCTCCTTCACCTGCAGTGCCACTTCGGGCTCGACTCACTCTCGTGGGCGCGCCTCGGGGCGACCGTTACCGGCGCCGATTTCAGCCCGGCCGCGATTGAGGCCGCAACCGCGCTGGCCGCCGAGCTGGGCATCGATGCGCGCTTTGTAGTGTCGAACGTCTACGACCTGGCGCGCAATCTGGATGGCCAATTTGACGTCGTGTACACGTCGCGTGGCGTGCTCAACTGGCTGCCCGACGTCAAGCGCTGGGCGGACGTCGTCGCGCACTTCGTGAAACCAGGCGGTTTCTTCTACATAGCCGAGGCGCATCCCATCCTGATGGCACTTGCCGACGAGAACGTCGCGCCCGGCGAGCTCCGCCTCAACTATCCGTACTGGGAGCACGAGCGGCCGTTGACGTTCGACGTCCAGGGGTCCTATGCCGATCGCGACGCTCCGACCGATGGTTTGATCGAACACGGCTGGGACCACTCTTTGGGCGAGATCGTCACAGCCCTGGTCGACTCCGGCTTGCGCATCGAATTCCTGCACGAGTTCGACTTCTGCGAGTGGGAGATGCCGTGGCTGGTGAAGGCGGACGATGATCGGTGGCGACTCCCGCCCGGGACAGTTGGTCAGCTGCCCTTGTTTTTCTCGCTGAGGGCCTCCAAACCGGCCTAACCAACGTTGCGGGATCGCCGGCGTGGCCTGCTAGGGTGCGTGTCCGACGCACCGATTGCCCATAACCCCGCGGACGTCTTCGTCGGACTTAGTTCTGGTGACTCCATGAACGTCATGAAATCGGTCCTGATAGCTTCCATAGCGGCTCTCGCGGTGGCTGCGTGCGGCGGATCAGCTTCGCCCACGATCGCTCCTCCCGTGCTCACGACCGCTCCTGTCGTGCCGGCGACGGCGCCTGTCGCTCCGACCACCGCGCCGGGCGCGCCCGTTACCACGCCGATCGGAGGCAGCATCGACGCATGCAGCCTGCTGACATCTGCCGAGATAAGCGCGGCCACCGGCAAGACATACGATGCCGGAAAGCTGGATTCAGTCGGCGAGTGCACATGGAACACCAATGGATCGGTCGTCAACGACGGCTCCCTCATCATCGGCTACATCCAGCCCAGCCCGTTCGCGCTCCTCAAGCAGTCATTCGCTTTGGGAGGTGTCGACGCGACGGTCAATGGCCATGCGGCACTCTGGAACCCGACCCAGGGCCTTGGATCGATGTGGGTCGACATTGGTGGGGATCAAACGTTTGTGTTGTCCTTCCCAAGGTCGAATGATCTCGATCCTTCGTATCAGGCGATTGCGCAGCAGCTCGCCGAGCTCGCGGTCGGCAGGATCTGACCCGACCGAATCTACTGGCCGATCGCGGAGCGCAGCGGGACGACAAGCCAGACCAGCACCGGCGCGAGGATCAGCGCTGGCAACAGGCTGACCACGCGCACACGCTTGATCTCGAGCAATCGGAATCCGACGCCCAACAGGATCACGCCACCGACGGCGCTGGCGGCTGAGATCGCCACCGGATCCAGATTCGTCCCGAACAGATAGGCCAAAGTCGCGATAACGCCCTGGATGAGCAGGATCGTCAAGATCGACAGATAGACACCGGCTCCAAGTGTGGCCGCGAAGGCGACGGCGGCAAAGCCATCGAGAACGCTCTTGACCGCCAGCAGCTGGATGTCGCCCGTCAGTCCATTCTGGATCGAACCCAGGATCGTCAGTGGCCCCACGCAGAAGACCAGACTGGCGGTCACGAACGCCTCGCTGATACGCGACGGCTTGTCGCCGCGCGCCAGCCGCCGCTGGAACCAGTCGCCCAGACCGTCGACCCGTTCGGTCAGCTTGAGCAGCTCGCCGATCGCTCCACCTACTAGGATCGAGGCCAGGACTATGAGGTCCGTTCCGGCCGGTGCCGTGCGGTCCATCAAGAGCGTCAGCGCAAGCGCGGACGCGATGCACAGCGTGAACAGGCCCAGTCCGTCGGTCAGCGTTTGCTGAATGCGCGCGGGCATCCGCGAGCCCACCAGCAACCCGATCGAAGCACCAATCAACACGGCCACGGCGTTGAGCAAGGTGCCCGTCAGGAACATGACGGGACGCTACCACCTGCCGGAGAGAGAGGGGCTCCCGTGTATACTCGGGTCAAGTCTTTTTTGGCCGCCTCGTGAACGTGGGTGACGCCCACGTTTATTTATGCGGAGGAGAGCCCGCGACAGGGGATGCATAGCTCAGCGAAAGGAGGGCGCAGGTGAACCGAGACTTTGTCGGCGCGCTTCTGCAGCTGAATGCCGAGAAGAACATACCCCGCGAACAGCTCGTCGCGACCGTCGCTGACGCCATCCAGTCTGCATATCGACGCGCAACGCCGCATAACGATGACGTGTTCGTTGAGATGGATCCGGACAGCGGCAAATTCAATGCATATCGCGCGCGCTACGTGGTCGACGAAGTCGAGGATCCTCTGACGGAGTTCACGGTCGACGAGGCGAGCAAGTTCGATTCCAATGCTGCAGTCGGAGACCTGGTCCGCACCGAGGCGCTTGATGCTGCCAGCTTCGGCCGAATCCATGCCCAGATGGCAGTTCAGCTCGTTCGCCAGCGTCTGCGCGAAGTCGAGCGCGAGCAGGTCTTCGGCCAATACGCCCAGCGTGAGTCGGAGATCATCACCGGCACCGTGTCGCGTGTCGAGCCGCGCGGCGTGATCCTCGACGTTGGTCGGGCGGAGGCGATCCTGCCGACCACCGATCAGAGCGCCACTGAGCACTACCGCATCGGCCAACACGTCAAGGCGTTCGTGCTCGAAGTTCGGCGCACGACAAAGGGCCCGTTGATCTACGTCAGCCGTACTCACAAGAACTTCCTGCGTCGCCTTTTCGAGCTTGAAGTGCCAGAGATTCATGCCGGCACGGTCGAGATCAAGGCCATTGCCCGCGAGGCAGGCTCGCGTTCCAAAGTCGCCGTCGCATCGCGCCAGGAAGGCCTCGACCCCGTTGGGGCCACGGTCGGACAGCGCGGTGGCCGCGTCCAGGCAGTCGTGGCAGAACTGGGCGGCGAGAAGATCGACATCATCCCGTGGAACGAAGACCCGGCGATCTTCGTGGCCAACGCGTTGAGTCCCGCGCAGGTCGTAAACGTCGAGATCGACGAGACCAACCGCATCGCCGCGGTGACCGTGCCAGAGCGCATGCTCTCGTTGGCGATCGGCCGCGAGGGCCAGAACGCGCGGCTGGCAGCGAAGCTCACCGGTTGGCGCATCGATATTCGCTCTGATCAGGCACCGGCCCGAGTGGCAGCCCCAGCGCCAGACGCACCGGCCGAAGTGGCGGCAGGAGCGGACGTGGGCGCGGCAGCCAAGGAGACGTCGGCATCCGAAGCAAAGCCAAAGAAGGCAGCAACGCGCAAGGCGTCCGTCGAGGCTGCCGACGCGGCCGCCGAAGAGCCGGCCAAGGCACCTGCTGAGGCGTCTCCGAAGGCACCTGCCAAGTCCACCGCGAGGGCACCCGCCAAGTCCACCGCGAAGGCAAATCCAGCTGCCAAGGCACAGGCGAAAGTTGCCGACGACGCGACTGCCGAGCATGCTGCCGAAGACACGGTGGCCGCACCGACGAAGGGGTTTGCCGATGGACTCGATCGCCATGCAAGTGAGCCGTTTGTGTTCCTCCGGGCTGCAAGGTATTGTCACGGCAGCACAAAACATCATGCTG
>JBBQEC010000026.1:0-15888 GCA_038320305.1 Candidatus Limnocylindrales bacterium
CATCGGCTGCAGCGGCCGGTTGCCGTACTACATGAACACGTACGGCTTCCACTCCATCCACGGTCGGGCACCAACCCTCGCGACGGGCCTCAAGCTGGCCAACCCTGAGCTGATGGTATGGGTCATCACCGGCGACGGTGACGCGCTGTCGATCGGCGGGAACCACATCCTGCACTCGATGCGGCGCAACGTGGATATCAAGGTCGTGATGTTCAACAACCGCATCTACGGTCTGACCAAGGGCCAGGCATCACCAACATCGGAGCTGGGCAAGAAGACCAAGTCGACGCCACTCGGGACGGTCGACTTTCCCATCCAGCCGCTGTCAATCGCGCTCGCCGCAGAAGCGAGCTTCGTGGCACGCTCGGTCGACACGCACACCGAGCATCTTCAGGAGACGCTCAACCGCGCCGGCTTCCATCACGGATCGGTCTTCGTCGAGGTACTCCAGAACTGCAACATCTTCAACGACGGCGCTTACCGCGACTTCACCGAACGCGACGTGCGCGAGGACCGAATGCTCGTCCTGGAGCACGGCAAGCCCATGATCTTCGGCAAGGAGCGCGACAAGGGCATCCGGCTCAAGGGTCTTCATCCTGAGGTCGTCCAGCTCGGTAACGGCGTCGCGGAAGACGACTTGCTCATCCACGACGAGACGGCCCCGGATCCTTACCTCGCCTACATGCTGTCGCGCATGTGGTGGCCGGATTACCCAGTTCCGGTCGGGGTGCTGCGGCGCATCGATCGGCCCACACACGACCAGTTGATGGTCGGCCAGATCGATGACGCGATCGCGCGTCAAGGCCCCGGCGACCTCGGCAAGCTGCTCGTCAGCGGCGAGACCTGGACCGTCCAGGGATAGCGGAGACGGGCGAATGACTATGCTCCGCCGGACGACCTTCGGCCGCGGCCGCGCGCGACAGGGCTTCGCCCCCGACGAACCGTCGGTGTCTGAGCGTCGCTTGCGATGATCTGCCCACAGTGCGGCTTCGACAACATCCAGGGCGTCGACGAATGCGCGAATTGCGGCTTCGATCTCGCCTCAGTCGATATCCCGGCCCCGAGCACTGCCTTCGAGGCCGAGCTGGTCATGATCCCGCTCGCCGAGCTGAGTCACCACAAGCCCCTGACGATCGCGCCTGAGGCCTCGGCCGCCGATGCGGTCAAGCAGATGCAGCAGGCCGGCGCGGGCTGTCTGATCGTCGAGGACGGCGGCAAGGTGCGCGGCATCCTGTCCGAGCGCGACCTGGTCATGAAGCTTGACGACGTGAACCTTGATGGGCTGACCGTGGCAGACATCATGACCGCCGATCCGGTAGTGCTCCGGCCCGACGACAGCATCGCGGTGGCGATCAACAAGATGGCCGTTGGTGGCTTCCGCCACATCCCGTTGGTAATCGACGGTCACGCCACAGGCATCGTCTCCGCACGGGACGTCTTCCGCCACATCCTGACCCACGCCCGCTAGCGCGACTGAAAAGAACGGGTTCAATTTCTCACGGCGATTTCGCGCCACACGGCTTTTACACCCCGCGGTGGGTGAACCGCGGTAAGAGGTCGGGGCGAGACGTCGGAGGCCGTGGAGGCGGGCCACGGCGCGGGGGCGCGGGCCGGAGGCGCGGGGGCGCGGGCCACGGCGATGCGGGCCACGGCGGCGCGGGCCACGGCGATGCGCCGCTTTCCGGCTCTAAGGACCGGTACCCGCGCGCCAACATCGCCGTATCGAGCTTGACCGCCCGCACTCGGGTCGATCGAAAGGCATTTACCGGTCAAGGCGACCGGAGGGCGGCTCCGCCAACGGGTAGCTAACAGTAAGTGCTCGCCCGAGGCGATTTGCGACGATCGTCACCGGTCGTTAGCACCGATTTGCGGTGCAAGGGTGGCCGCACACCCTGCGGCAGGTGACGCTGGGTCGACGCGCCAGCGCGACTGGCCGTCAAGCGCACCCGTCGCTACAGAGACCGGCACCGGAGGCGGGTGACCCGCGGTCCGTGCGTCGTCCCGAGTCGCCACCGCACCAAGAACAGCCTACGGGAGGCGGGTGACGCGGAGTCGATGCGCTGGCGCGAACGGCCGCAAAGCGCGCTTGCGCGCAGGCCGAGCGCCAGCCGCGACTCCAGCGGCAGGACCCGCCGCCACGGACGGGCGCAACGAAAGACCCGAAGGAACCTCGGACTTCGGCTGAGTCGTCACAAGAAGCAAGCCTCTTGTGCAGGCACCTGAGGACGAGCCTCCTGTGCCGGGCTCCGGAACGAGTCCCTGAGCCACCGCCTCTGCCGGACCGATCCTTCCTGGTGAAGCAAGCCTCTCCATTCCGGTTCGGTTTCCCGTGGCCCCTTCGGGCTGAGACGAAGATTACGGTCGCTCCCGGACCCATGCAAGCGACTCATCCACGACTTTCGAAGAAGTCTGCGCGGCTTATCCACGAACCCGGCTCGGGTTGGGGATAAGCATGTGGATGAACACCGACTTCGCCGCATCTGGCACCATGCGCGCCTATGAATGACAGAGGTGAGACGTTCGTGAGCGTCGACATCGAGGCCTCCGGCCCGAGTCCGTCGACCGGCAGCATGCTGTCAATCGGTGCCTGTCTGATCGATGACCCCAGCGTCGGTTTCTACGTCGAGCTCAAGCCCAGCACCGAGCACGAGTGGGACGTGCAGGCCGAAGCCATTCACGGCCTGCAACGCGATCGGCTGCTGCGGGACGGGTTGGCGCCTGCCGACGCGATGGGTCGCTTCGCAGCATGGGTGGACGAGTCGTGCGCGGAACGCCGTCCGATCTTTGTCGGCTTCAACGCTCCGTTCGACTGGATGTTCGTGGCCGACTACTTCTGGCGCTACCTCGGCCGCAACCCTTTCGGCATCTCAGCGCTCGATCTCAAGTCGTACTTCATGGCCCGCCAGGGTCTCGCGGAGTGGGAGCGGACCAGGCGCCAGTACGTCGACGAGGAGCTGGGTATCGATCCCGATCACAACCACCACGCCCTCGATGACGCAAAGGGCCAGGCCCGCCTGGCCAAGATTTTGCTATCGCGGCGTGCTCAGTAGACGTAGGGCACGAAGCGCCGCGTGTGGGCGGCATAGACCGCGTAGTCGGGATACGCCTCGCGCAGCCACACCTCCTCGCGCCGTGACTTGAGATCAAAAAACACGACATAGACGACGGCCGTGAAGAGCGCCGGCACGGAGTCCATCGCCGCACTCCAACCGAAAGCAACGAGGATGACCCCGAGATAGATCGGGTGCCGCACGTAGCCGTACACGCCTTCGACAACGAGGGTCCCGTCCTCGTTGGGCTTTGGCATGGGTGTGACGGATTCATGGAGGCCACGGATGCCGGCAAAGATGATCGCGGCGCCGAGCACGATCAGGATCGTGCCCACGCCGACTGCCAATAGGAGCGATGAGCCCGCAACATCACCCTTGCCACGCACGCCGGCACCGATCAACACCCAGAACAGAACGACCTGGAGGAAGACCCAACCGCCGCCGCGCTTTCCGAGCGCCGGGATCTTGGACTCGTGGGTCAAGTCGGACACGCCAAAGCCCTAGGCCTCGCCCGTGGGCACCCCGAGGATGCTGAAGCCCGCATCGACGTAGAGCGTCTCGCCGGTGACGCCCGCCGACAGGTCACTGGCCAGGTAGACGGCGGTGGCGCCAACGTCGTCAATGGTCACGTTGCGGCGCAGCGGAGCGACGTCGCGGAACCTGCTGTACATGGTCCGGAAGCCTGAAACGCCGCTGGCTGCCAATGTCCGGATGGGGCCTGCGCTGATCGCATTCACGCGCACGCCGCTGGGGCCAAGGTCAGCCGCGAGATAGCGCACGTTTGCCTCTAACGCGGCTTTGGCAACGCCCATGACGTTGTAATTCGTGACGACCTTCTCGGCGCCGTAATAGCTGAGGGTCAAGACGCTGCCGCCTGCGCCCATCATTGGTGCGGCCGCTCGCGCGAGCGCGACCAGCGAATAGGCACTGATATCGAGCGCGAGCGCGAATCCGGCACGGGACGTGTCAAGGAAGCGCCCCTCGAGCTCCTCGCGCTTGGCAAAAGCCAGGGCGTGGACGAGGATGTCCAGCCGGCCTTGCTCCTTCTGCCATCGATCGAAAACGCGTGTGATATCGGCATCGTCCTGGACGTCACACGGTTCGACGAATGTCGAACCGATGCTCTCGGCGAGCGGCTTCACACGCTTTTCGATGAGCATCTCGATCGAGCTGAAGCCGACTTCGGCACCGGCGGCATGAAGTGCCCTGGCGATGCCCCAGGCGATCGAGTGATCGTTGGCGACGCCGAAGATGAGCGCCTTGCGGCCTTTGAGCAGCCCGGCCGGAATGACCGGCGCGCTTTCTGTTTCGTTCACGCGCCGATCGTAGTCGTCAGGGCAACCTGGAGTGGGGCCACGCCCGCGTCGGATAGGTGGTTGCGAGAACCAATCGCATCAGACGAATCAATTGGCGGCTGCGATCTCCATCGCGCGGCGATACATCTGCGCGTAGTCACGGGCCGGACCGCGCCACGAGTAGTCGGCGGCCATGCCGCGCTGCTGGATCGCTCGTCGACGCGGCTCGTCACGGAGCGCGTCCATGGCCCGCCGACATGCCTCTGCCAGCGCGGCCGGCTCTGCTGGGCCAAACATGAAGCCGGTGCCGTCGACCGGATCCAAGTCTGCATCGATGACCGTGTCGCGCAGACCGCCGGTCGCGCGCACGACCGGCACGGTGCCGTAGCGCAGCGAGATCATCTGGCCCTGGCCGCACGGCTCGAAGCGCGACGGCATCAGAAACGCGTCAGCGCCTGCGTACATGCGCCTGGCGAGGCCACGGTCGAATCGTGCCGCCACGGCCAGGCGTCCGCGACCAGCGGCGGTTTCCGCGAGATCCTGCAGATCACTGATCAGGGCCTGGTCTCCGGTTCCCAGGACACAGATACGGGCGCCGTCGGCAATCACGCTGGCCGCTGCCGCGGCGACAAGGTCGAATCCCTTCTGCGGATCCAGCCGGCCGACCATGGCGAACAGTGGGCCATTCGGGTCGAGACCCAGCTCGGTGCACAACTCCGCGCGGCAGATCTCCTTGCCATCCAGGTCCGTGGCCGAGTATCGGGCGGGGATTTCCGAGTCCGTGGCCGGATTCCAGAGCTCAGTGTCGATGCCGTTGATGATCCCGACGTAGCGATCACCGAGCAAGCGCAAAACGTCATCCACGCCGGCACCAAACTCCGCGGTTACCGACTCGCGCGCGAAACCGGGCGAGACGGTGTTGACGACGTCGGCATTGCGAATCCCCTCGCGCAACAGGTCGACTCCGTCGAGCGCGCCAACCGACGCGGGCAGGTCGAGCTGGTCGGCCGCCACTGCGCGCGGCACCCAGCCGTGATAGGCGAGGTTGTGGCAGGTCATGACGGTCGCGGCGCGCGACACGATCGGGTCGTTCTGGTACCTGAACCGGCGCAGCAGAATTGCCGGGGCGCCTTCCCAGTCGTGGCTGTGAATGATGTCGACGGGCCGGTTCTCGATGCGCATCGTCTCGAGCGCAGCCCGCGCCAGGATCGTGAAGCGCAGACCGTTGTCGGGGAAATCGACGCCGCCACTTACGTAGTACTCGGGCCGATCGAAGCTTGGCGGATGGTCGACAAGGCGCAGCCGATAGCCGCGACCCGGCGCCGTCCAGAGCGAGACGGGTGTTGCTCGGCCACCACCCAGGGGCACGCTCAGTTCGAGCCGCTCGACGGGCTCGGACGGGACGAGCCCTTGATAGCGCGGCAGGTACACGTCGACCTCGTGACCGGCCTGGCTGAGGGCGCGCGCCAATGCATCGATGACGTCGGCCAGGCCGCCGGTCTTGGCGTAGGGCTCACATTCGGAGGCGATCATCGCGACACGCATGGCCCACGATGGTAGCCGTCGCGAGTGCCCTGAGCCTCGTTTCGACCGCCGGGCAGCAAACGTTCTCTGTTTCAAGGCGGAGCCGGTTTACGGTCCGATTTTGGACGATGTAGGATGCCCGCCTCGTGCCTCAAAGGATCGTAATTCCCACCCTGCCACCGGCAGGTCTCCGCCTCCCCGCGCGGCTCGAAGGGCTGCAGCGACTGGCCTACAACAACTACTGGATGTGGCATCCGCGGGTGCGCGTCCTGTTTCGGCGCATCGACGTGCAGGCCTGGCTGCGCTACCGCAACCCGGTGCCCGTGCTGCACCAGCAGCGCGACTGGTCGCCGACTCTCGAAGATTCGGACCTGATGGTCGAGTACCGAACCCTGATCGACGACTTTGACCGTTACATGGACAACGGCACGGGTCACTGGTTCGAGCGCCAGCATGGGCGTGACTTCGACGGACCAATTGCCTACTTCTGTGCCGAGTACGGGCTCAATGAATCCCTCGGCATCTATTCGGGCGGTCTCGGCGTCCTGGCCGGCGACCACCTGAAGGCAGCGTCCGACATGGCCATTCCGTTGATCGGAGTTGGCCTTTTTTACCGGCACGGCTACTTCCGACAGACGATCGATGCCGACGGCCACCAGGAGCACGCCTACCCGGACTACGACCCCACGCAGCTGCCCTTGTCGCGCGTCGCCGCGACTGATGGTGCGCCGCTGACAATCGGCGTCGATATGCCCGGGCGGACTGTGTGGTGCGCGGTGTGGCTCGCCCAGGTGGGCCGAGTGCCGCTGCTGTTGCTCGACTCGGATATCCCCGACAACGACACGGCCGACCGACCGATCACGCACATCCTGTACGTCCGCGGCCGCGAGATGCGGCTGCACCAGGAGATGGTCCTGGGCGTCGGTGGCGTCCGCGCGCTGCGCGCGCTCAAGGTCGAGCCGGATGCATGGCACCTCAACGAGGGCCACTCTGCATTCATGCTCGTCGAGCGCATGCGCGAGCTGACGCTCGACGGCGCGACCATGGACGAGGCGCTGGCGCAAGTAAAGCGCAACGCCGTGTTCACGATCCACACCCCGGTCAGCGCCGGCAACGAGCGCTTCGAAGCGGACCTGGTGCGCAAGCTCGCGACGCCACTCGCCACCGACACCGGACTCGATCTCGAACGTGTCATCGAGCTCGCGCGGGGCGCGGACAACGATCCCGACCAGTTCGACATGACGGCTTTCTCATTGCGCGAGACGTACGGCGCCAATGCCGTCTCGCAGCTCCACGCGCAGACGGCCAACGAAACGTGGAGCGATGTCGTCGAAAAGCCCATCCTGGGCATCACCAACGGCGTCCATCCACCGAGCTGGGTGGGCGGTCCGTTTCGGCAGCTGTACGACTCCATCGGTGGCGACCTCGACAACCTCGAGCCCATGCCAAAGTCCTTTTTGGCCAAGGTCGCCAAGCTGCCCGACGAGGACGTCTGGGAGGCGCACCAGCGCCAGAAGCTGGAGCTCGCCTACTTCTCGCGTCGCCGATTGCAGCAGCAGTTCGCGCGCCACGGTGAGGCGCCACTCATCCTCGAGGAGCTGGCCGGCGCGCTCGATCCGCACATTTTGACAATCGGCTTCGCGCGCCGCTTCGCGACGTACAAGCGCGCCAACCTCATCTTCAGCGACGAAGAGCGCCTGGCGCGCATCCTGCTCAACGACGATCGGCCCGTCCAGATCGTCTTCGCCGGCAAGGCTCACCCCGCCGATCGACCCGGCCAGCGCGTCATCCAGGACATCTTCTCGCGCAGTCGCTCGCCCAAGTTCGCCCAGCGCGTGTTTGTCCTCGAGGACTACGACATTCGCGTCGGGCGCTATCTCGTCCAGGGTGTCGACGTGTGGCTCAACAACCCGCGTCGGCCGCTCGAGGCGTCAGGCACCAGTGGCATGAAGGCCGCGATGAACGGAATCATCAATTGTTCGGTCCTCGACGGCTGGTGGGACGAGGGCTACAACGGCCAGAACGGCTGGGCGATTGGTGGCCGCGAGTCGAATCCGGACGAGGGCGCCCAGGACTGGTCCGACGCGCAGGAGCTGTATCGGCTGCTCGAGGACGAGATCGTGCCCATGTACTACGAGCGCGACAAGAAGGGCTTGCCGCGGCGCTGGCTGACGATGATGCGTGCCTCGATGGCAAGCACAATCTGGCAGTTCTCAACGAGCCGCATGCTCCAGGAATATGTCGAGCAGCAATACATACCGGCCGCGGATGTACGCGGCGCGAGCACCCAGCCTGCGCGGCCACGATCCCAGGCTTCTACAGCCGCCTGATTGACAAGACGGATCTCGCTCGCGCTGGTGATCCACAACCACCAGCCGGTGGGCAACTTCGGGTGGGTCATCGAGGACAACTACCAGCGGGCGTACGAGCCGATGATCGCAGCGCTCGAGCGTCATCCCACGATCCGCGCAGCGCTGCACTACACCGGCCCTCTCTTGGAGTGGATGGCAGCAAAGCGGCCTGCGTTCATTGACCGGGTGCGCGCATTGGTCGAGCGCGATCAGGTCGAGATCCTGGGTGGCGGCCTGTACGAACCAATCCTCGTGGCGCTGCCCGAGCGCGACCGGATCGGCCAGCTTGAGCGGATGCGCGACGAGGTGGTCGCGCGCTTCGGACGGGCGCCGCGCGGCGCGTGGCTGGCCGAACGGGTGTGGGAGCCGTCACTTCCGTCGGACCTCTCCCGCGCCGGTTACGAGTACACCGTGCTGGACGACAACCATCTGCGCGGCGCATTCGTGCCTGAGGATCAGATGTGGGGCACGTTCACGACCGACGATCAAGGTCGGTTGCTGACGATCTTCGGCACGGAGAAGGAGCTGCGCGATCGGATCCCGTGGCGGCCGGTCGATGAGCTGATCGACTACATGCGTGCCAATGCAACAGAGGACGGTGAGCGCGTCGGGATCATGGGCGATGACGGCGAGAAGTTCGGTTCCTGGCCGGGCACTTTTGAATTGAGCTGGAGCGCGGAGCGGTGGGTCGATGGCTGCTTCGAGGCACTGGAGCAGAACGCATCGTGGGTGGCGACCGTGACGCCGTCGTCGTGGATCGACGCGCATCCTCCGCGCGGCCGGATCTACGTGCCCACCTCGTCGTATGTCGAGATGACCGGTTGGGCGCTGCCGGTCGCGGAGCAGCCGGTATTCATCCGATTGATGGACCACGCGGTGTCGCGCAATCTGCCCGAGCTGCGCTTCCTGCGCGGCGCGATGTGGCGCAACTTCCAGGTGCGTTATCGGGAGATAAACGACCTGCACAAGCAAATGCTGCGCGTATCGGCTGCGGTCGAGGCCATGCCCACCGGTGAACGACGTGAGCTGGCACTTGATCACCTGTATCGAGGTCAGTCGAACGACTGCTACTGGCATGGCTGGTTCGGCGGCGTCTACATCGTCCACATGCGCATGGCGACCGTGGCGGAGTTGATCGCGGCCGAGGATCTGGCGCTGGGCATGGATGGCACGCTCAGCGGCGTCGCCGACTACGACCTTGACGGCATGGATGAGGTCGCATTGGGCACGAGCGGCCAGACGGTGGTCGTGGACATGGGGGAAGGGGCGGGCATTGGGTCCTGGGATCTCCGTGCCACTCGGCTCGGGCTGGCGTCAGTGCTGCGTCGGCGACCGGAGCCGTATCACGACGCCATCCGCGTTGCGCAGCACGCAACGGAGATCGCGGCCGCGGCCAACGACCTGAGCGCTTCCATTGAGTATGACGACCACGAGCGGCGGACGGGGCTCGTCCGCGTGGTTGACATCAACGGTGAGTCCATCGGCGACTTTGAAACTCAGTCATGGGTGCTCGAAGAAACATCCTCCTCCGAGCTTACGGCCACGCGATCGGCGGACGGACTGCTCGTACGCAAGAGGATCGCGCTCGCCGGTGGGCGCATGGGCGGCTCGCTGGTCGTCTCGGTCGAGCTGGAGTCCGACGCCGAGTTCAGCGGCGCGCTCGAGATTGAGTGGAATACGAATCTGCTGGGAGGCGGCGCAAATCCGGCCGCGTATTACCGGTCTGGCGACGACGAATGGCGGCACGACTCAACGGGGTCCGTTGAAGCCGGCGCCGCGCTGAGCTTCGGCAACACCTACGAAGGCGTCGACATATCGCTTGCTGCTCGTCCCCCGGCGCCGACAGAGTGGTTCCCGGTCGAAACCGTCTCGAACTCAGACTCGGGCCTTCAGCGTGTCTACCAGGGCTCTTGCCTGATCCAGCGTTGGCGGCTCGCGCTCGACGTGGGTCAGTCGGTGACGTTCACAACGACGTTGAGCTTCACGCAATCGCGCGACCGCTCCGCCGAGGAGCGCGCCGCCTGATCCGGACTCAGGCCGCGGCAAGCTCCGGAGTTGGGACGTCCACGATCTTGGCGTGGACGTGGCCCGGCTCAGTTAGAGCGTTCCAGAGGCGATTCACGCGGTTGCCGGCTGGCTCGTCGACGATTGAGCATTCGAGCCACATCGCGCCGTCGCGGTATGTCGTGATCGCGCTCCGACCGCAGTCGCAGTACGGGCGGTCCGCAAACGCCCGCTCGATCAGGTCCACGACGGACCTTTCGTTGAGCATCTTCATGTGCTCCTTTCTTCGATACGCTCCGTATCGTATCATATGACTACGATGGGGAAACTAGATGGTCCAGGTAAGCAAACCGGAAAAGGTCGCCCAAGAAACCCGGCGGCCGATTCGGCCATCCTCGAGGCATTCCGCCTGGAACTGAGCGAGCGAGGCTTCGCGGACCTGCGCCTCGAGCACGTCGCGGCGCGCGCAGGGGTAAGCAAATCGACGCTTTACAGACGCTGGGCATCCAAGGAAGATCTCGCGGAGCAGCTGCTCGAACAGCTCGCCGGGCCACACATCGCCATCAAGGACACGGGCGATACGCGCACTGAGCTGCTCGCAGCCGTTGTGAACCCGATGCGTGCCGTGACGCACACGCCGTTTGGACCCGTTATCCGCGCGCTGCTGTCGCAGATCGCGATCAACCCAAAGCTCGGTGACCCGTTTCGTCGCGATGTCGTGGGTGCCCGGCGCACCGAGATAGCGCGCGTCGTACGTAGGGCGATTGCGCGCGGCGACCTGCTGCCTGAGACGGACCCCGAGAAGGCGATCGACTTTCTCGTCGGACCGGTCTATTTCCGAGTCATGTTCGGCGGCGAGCTGACGCCCGAATTCGCCAACGACATCGTGGATGCCTACCTGGCTGGGTTCGGCACAGCCTCTGGCGATCCGGAGCGCGAGGCGGGCATGTCCAGCGGCACCATCGCGGTCTGGTAGGTCTTCAGGAAAGACTCTGCTCCACGGGTCGTAAAGAACTCCCGTGCCGCACTCATGGCGTCGGCTGCCTCAGGCATGTTGCTCGTCCCGCGCGTGCCGATCATCAGGTTGACGAGAGCTAGTGCAAAGTTCGAATCCGTTGCCGACAGATCGCGCTGAGCATCCCCGTAAGATCCGCGGGCGTCCGTCCAGCGGCCCTCGAGCATAGCCAGGGCAGCCTGCATGCCTGACCGCAGGCCGTCGATCTGGCGTCCGCCACGCTCCAAGCGAAGCAGGGCAGCGAGCGCTTCGCGTATCCAATCAGGTTGGTTCGCAGCCACAGCGCTCGCCGCGACCATGGCCATCGTAAAGTCCCCAGCCTCCGCGATGATCCACGACTCGCGCGCGCCATTCATCGCCCTGGACCAGTCCCCGGCGGCGAAATCGACCTGTGCATCGGACGCCGACATTGCCGCGTTCGCCTGCGTGCTGGCCGTCCCCACCATCTCCTTGGCCTTGGCGACCTCAATCCTCGCTTCCTCGATCCGGCCGCGCATGGCGTCCCGGCCTGCGGTCTCGACCAGTAGCCAGGCAGCGTAGAAACCCGGGGCTCCCAGATCGCTGGCTTCGTCAAGCCAGGCATCCCAGTCGCCCATCTCGAAGGCGTTCGTCATCGCGGCACCGACGAATTGGGCGCCCCAGGTGAGGAGACCGTGACGCAGCGCGATGTCGTAGCCGTTGCGCATCATCTCGTCGGCCGCGCGGCCACTCTCGGCCGCGATTACACCCAGGGCATTGTTCATGGCACGAAGGGCGGACCACGTGTCGCCGTGCCGCTCCGCGACCTGGATCGCCCCCCTCAGCAGGATCTCCCCTTCGACCGCGCGGTCGCGCATGTTCGTCATCGCCGTGCCCTTGGTGATCAGCAGGTCGGTAACGACGGCCGGACGCACCATCCCGCTGGCCGTCAATGCGGCGTCGGTGAGGGCGACCGCTTCGTGATAGTCGCCGCCAACCATCAGCGCGCGTGCCAGCTCGGCTTGAGCTTCAACGATCTCCGTTGCCGGTTCATGGCCCTCGACCTCGGCGAGCGCGGGTCTGAGCAGCGCTATTGCGGTCCGTTCGTGGTGCTCGGAAAGTTCGACCCACGCCTCCAGGGTGATCGCCTGGAGCGTTCCGAGCGTGTTGCCAAGCTGCCGATGGATAGACACTGCTGCGCGGACGTGCTCGAGAG
Organism: Candidatus Limnocylindrales bacterium; assembly: GCA_038320305.1. Taxonomy (GTDB): domain Bacteria; phylum Chloroflexota; class Limnocylindria; order Limnocylindrales; family CSP1-4; genus JALYGJ01. The sequence continues at coordinate 12,414 of JBBQEC010000026.1, forward strand.
ACTGCGCGACCAGATTTTCCGAGACGGCTGGGCGCACGGCTCGCTCGTGGAGAGTCGCCTGCTCAGCGAGGTCGGGCGTGACGGCCAGCGCCTCTTCGAGGTAGCTGACGGCCCTGCGGTTGGAGTGCAGAGCGATCGCCCGCTCGGCCGCCGCTCTCAGGGACACTCGGGCCTGCGCGGCCAGAGCGTCCGCTTCCGGCCCCGCAGGCGTGGCCCTGTATGCCTCCACATAGTGCCCGGCCTGGACGCCGGCGAGTTCGTCGTCGCCGAGTGATTCGTAGTAGCGGGCCGCGGCGAGGTGCAGCGTGCGGCGGTCGCCGCGCGACAGGGATGTCTCTGCGATTTCGCGCACAACGGCCTGCACAAATTGGTACTGGCCGCGCTCGGATGAGCGCGGATCCACCTCCACCTGCAGCATCTGGCGCCGAACGAGATTCGTCAGCTGGTCGTCCAGTTGGACCATAGGCTCACCCGAGACCGCGGCCAGCGACGCCGCGGTGAAGCTCTTGCCCATGACCGCAGCCGACTGGATAAGCCGTCGCTCGCGCTCGCCGAGGCCGTCGAGCCTTGCGCCGATGAGCGCTTGGAGCGTGTGCGGCACAGCGAGCTCATCGAGCGTGCCGGAGATCTCGAACGTGCCTCCCGCCAAGCGATGCAGATCTTCACGATCGAGCAGCATCCGGATCGTCTCGACGGCATAAAGCGGGATGCCCTCGGCGCGGTCCACGATCGCGTCGGTCGCTTCGTCGGGAATGCCCGGAACCGTGCCGGTGACGAGCTGAACCATGTCGGCGCGCGCCAGCGGCTCGAGCATCGTGGTGGTCAGGCTGCGCTGGTTGGAGCCCCAGCCGGGTCGGCGGTCGAATAGCTCCGGCCGTGTCAGCGCGACGACGAAGATCGGCAGGTTGCGCGATCGGTCGAGCAGCTCGGCCACGAAGTCGAGCAAGCCTTCGTCCGCCCACTGGATGTCCTCGAACACGAGCACAGCGGGGCCGCGCCCCGCAACGCGCTCGAAGAACGTCCGCCACGCGGCGAAGAGCTCGTCGCGTGAACCGCTGGGCATCACATCAAGTGCCAGCAGGCCAGCCAGGCGCGGCTCAACCCAGCGCCGTTCCTGTTCATCGGGCAACCATGCGAGCAACGTCTCATGCAGTCTCGTGACAGCAAGGGCCGCGTCGTCCATCTCGGCTATTCCGGCCCGTCCGCGGACCATCTCGGCGAGTGCCCAGTAGCTGATACCTTCGCCGTAAGCGGGTGAACGACCGTGATGCCAGTAGACCGTGTCCGCGACGCCATCGATGTACTTCTCGAACTCCCAGGCCAGGCGGCTCTTGCCGATGCCGCCCTGGCCGACGATCGAGACGAGGCGCGCCTTGTGCTCGCGTTGTGTCGCGTGAAATAGATCCTTCAGCAGCCGTAGATCGTCGTCGCGCCCTGTGAAAGGCGGCTCGAGCATGTCGGCGCGGCCATTTCCGCCGCGCAGGCCGATCACGGCCGCGGCGCGAAACGCTGGCACGGGTGACGATTTGCCCTTGAGCAGTTGCTCGCCGGCTTCCTCGAAGCGGATCGCCCTGGCGGTCGCCTGCCGCGTAGCCTCACCGACGAGGACTGTTCCGGGCGGTGCCACAGACTGCAATCGACTCGCAGTGTTGACGAGATCGCCGGCAACCATGCCCTGACCGGTGGCGCCAAGGGTGATGGCGGCCTGTCCGGTCAACACTCCGGCGCGCGCCTGCACGCTGCGCGTCTCGCTGATCCCGGGGACGCCATCGACGAGCTCCAGCGCCGCGCGAACCGCGCGCTCCGCGTCGTCTTCGTGGGTCGTTGGCGCGCCCCATACGGCCATGACGGCGTCGCCGATGAACTTCTCGATCGTGCCGCCGTAGCGATCCACGATCGTCCGCGCCAGATCGAAGTAGCGCGTCAGGAATTCGCGGGTGTCTTCTGGATCCTCGTCCTGGGCCATTGTCGTGAAGCCAACCAAATCGGCAAAGAGCACGGTCACGAGCCGCCGCTCAGCGGACGGCCCGCTCGAATGGCTTTCCGAAGAGAAGGGCGCGCCCGAGCCGACGGATACCGCGCCCACGAGCGTCGTGCCGCATTCGCCGCAGAACTTGGCGTTCGGAGGGTTTTGCGCGCCGCAGTTGGGGCAGCCCGCGTTCAGCCGCGTGCCACACTCACGGCAGAACTTGCGACCGGACTCGTTAACGGTGCTGCAGCTTGGACAGATCACGGCAGCGACACGTTATCCGAGTGTGACCAGGTGGGGAACCCCGACTGCTCTCAGGCGGGTGCGAGCCAGCGCGTCCAGGTGAAGGCGGGCTCGAAGCCGAGTGAGCGATACAGATCAACCGCCGTGGTGTTCGACTCGATGACGGACAGCCATACGAGCTTGTGGCCGGTCGCGAGGCCGGCGCGGGTAGCGATCGTGGTCAGCATCCGACCGTAGCCGCGCCGGCGCTGGTGGGCGGCAACGGCAACGGCGTGCACTCCGGCGACCATCGGGCCGGGCACGAGACGCGCCGTGGCCACCACCTCGTCGCCCAGCTTGAGCAGAAAACCGCGCGTCGTTCCGTCGGCCACCGAATGACCGAGCAGCTCAGCGGACTCGCCGACCAGCGAGGGGACCAGCCCGAACACCTCCGTCTCGAGCCGGACGGCATCGAGTGCGGATGCCGGCGTGACAGCCTCGACGCGCAGCCCTGGGTCGAGATGAGGAACAACGGCGGGATGGCGGACCCACATGGTCCGATCGCCGAAAACCGCCAGCCAGCCGGCCGCGCGTAGTTGCTCTTCGATGTCAAGCGGCGCGGTGAGCCCGTGACACACCACGATGGAGGGCCACGATCCGCGATCGCTCATGAGCTCGACGACGGCCGTGAGCTTCGCGTCGATCGGGCCCTCCGACCAGCGTGGACTGGCTAGGAAGTTCAGCGTCGACCCGGGCGCGGCATGTGTGACGAGCCTTCCGCCGAGCTCCGGCACGTTCTCGACGGTCGCGCCGAGCAGCGCCGACCAGGCGACGCGGTGGTCCTCGATGGCGATGAGCTCGGCCGCGGACGGAGGGAGGGCAGGATCGTGCGCGTCCGGGCCGTCCGAGCGCGGTCGGGCCGATGCGGGCCGGGAGACGCTCATCGCAGAGCGGCCAGAACCTCGCGGTCGAAGCGTTCGATCAGCCGCACTGCCTCGTCCGGGTTCGTCTCGGCGAAATCGAATGCCATGTGACCCGTTCCGACCGCCTCGAAAGAGCGGATCTCGGCAACCATCTGCTCAGGTGCTCCGGAGAGCATGTAGAACGGCGCCTCGTTTGGCCCGAAATGAACCCTGACTCGTGCCGAGATCAGCGGCGCTGGCCGACCGGCCTCCTGCGCCGCGGAGTTGATGATCGGGATGCGTTCGGCCAGCTGCGCGTGGCTGCTCGCCGACGCGTGGTAGCCCTGACCCAGGCGGCCGGCGCGGCGCAGCGCGTTCTCGT